>JAKANU010000095.1 GCA_021812315.1 Pseudomonadota bacterium | reverse complement strand
GGACAGGTGGACGTTGCCTCCCTCATCCTCGCGTCGTGGTCCAATCTCATCCATGGGACGGCGCATGCTAAGTCGCGCGGGGACCATGCCAGCCTCGGTCGTCGTGCCATTTTCTCCAGACGCGCTGGCCTGCGACGGTTTCGCTACCGAACAGGCGATCCTGCCGCTGGACTCTCGCGCCTTCAATGGACATCGTCTGCTGCACGAATACTTTTCCTTTCCTGAGCGCTTCAGCTTCTTCTCTGTCCAGGGGTTGCAGCGTGCACTGGTTCAAATCCCGGGGACGCGGTTTGAGCTTGTTCTCCTGCTCAAGGCGGGAAATGTGGCTTTGGAGTCGGTGATTGATGCCCGCAATTTCCTGCTCCATTGCGCCCCGGTTGTGAATTTGTTTGCGCGCACTTCAGATCGGATACCGGTCAATGTCAATCGCTATGAATATCATGTGGTGATTGATCGCGGTCGCCCCCTCGACTTTGAGATCCATACCGTTACCAGGGTCACAGGGCATCAAAGCGACTCTGATCGAGAACTTGTCTTCGATCCTTTTTACGGCGCAGCTGACACCGACCGGCGTGGTTCGGGCGCCTACTTCTCCATCCGGCGCGAGCCCAGGCTATTGTCGGAAAAGGCGCGACGTCACGGGCCGCGAACCGGGTACATCGGCAGCGAGTGCTTCTTGTCACTGGTCGATGCCAACGAAGCACCCTACCCGGGGGACCTGCGTCAGGTCACAGTCGAGGCGCTGTGCACAAACCGTGATCTGCCCTTGCTCACGCCGCTGGGGAATGCGGGGTCATCCGACTTGACCCTGCTGGCATCAGCGCCCGTCGATGACATTCGATTTGTCGTTGGCCCGACGCGACCGACGCCCGCGCTTGCCGAGCGGGAGATAACCTGGCGGCTGATTTCCCAACTGAGCCTGAACTACCTGACACTGACCGATGTCGATGCTGTGCAAGGGGCGAGCGCGTTGCGCGAGCTGTTGACGCTGTATGCGCGGCTTGGGTCAGCGGGTGCTGAGGCGCAAATTGGCGCGGTTCAGAAACTCGACGTTCGCGAGGTCAACCGTCGTGTACCTGGGCGCGGCCCGATCGTTTTTGGCCGGGGCGTTCGATTGGACCTTCTGGTCGATGAGATTCCTCTGGCGGGCGCGAGTCCGTGGCTGTTCGGTGCCGTGCTGGAACACTTCTTCGCCAGGCACGTCGGGATTAATTCCTTTTCTGAATTTGTCCTGCGCAGTACCCAGAGAGGGCACATTGCTGCATGGCAACCTCGTATTGGTCGGCGCCCGGCGGTATGACTTCGCCGGCTCCTTCGTCGCCCGAACAGACGCACGCGTCAGAAGCACGCTTGCAGGCACTTTTTTCGACCCTGAAAGTTGATGCTTCGCAGTTTGACTTTTATCTTGTGCTGCGTGAAGTTGACGCAGCACTGTCCGGGCTGGTGCCATTGGGTCGCGCTGCTCGACCTGTTGATGAACCCCTGCGTTTGACGCAGTACCCGTCCCTGATCTTCGCGCCGGGTGCCTTGCATCGATACGAGCCCGGAGTCGCTTTCAATGGGCGCGGCCGGCTGTCGGTTCACCACTTCGGATTGTTTGGTCCCAACGGGGCCTTGCCTCAGCATCTCACCGAATTCGTGCAGGAGCGTCTGCTGCACGCTAAAGACGAGACGCTTGCGCGTTTCTGCGACATATTCCAGCATCGGATGATCTTGCTGTTCTACCGGGCGTGGGCGGACTGCCAGGCGGTCACCAGCCTTGACCGGCGCGAGCGGGATTCGTTCGGGCGCTACGCCGGCAGTCTGATTGGTCTTGGGCAGCCCACACTCACCGATCGCGATGCCGTACCCGACCACCTGAAACTTCATCATGCGGGCCACTTGGTGCGTCAGACCCGCAATGCTGAAGGCTTGGTGAGCCCGCTGCGTGCTTTGCTGCGTGTTCCCGTTGCCGTTCTGGAGCACTGCATGCATTGGCTGTGCTTGTCCGAGGGTGATCAAACCCGACTGTCGTCAGTGGCGAGCGCTGGTCAGGACCCGAAGCAGCGGATTGAGGCCGGTGCCATGTCGTCGTGCCTTGGGCGCGGCGCTATTGCTGGTCAACGAGTACCCGATGTTCAGCACAAGTTCCGCCTGCGGCTTGGCGCCATGTCGCTGCGGGACTTTGAACGGTTTCTTCCCGGCGGCGTGCGCTTTTTGCAGGTCAGGGACTGGGTACGGAACTATTTGGGTGTCGAATTTGCGTGGGATGCCCGTCTGGTCCTCAAGCGTGAAGAAGTACCCGCCGTTCGGCTCGGCGCCTACGGACAACTTGGCTGGACAAGTTGGCTGGCCATGCCTTCCGGGCAGCGGGTCCACGACGCAGAGGATGTCCTGCTGGACATCGAGCGCTTGGGTGAGGTTCGAGCAGCATCTGTGGGTGACCAATCGAAGGAGAAATTCAATGTCTGAAATCAGCCGAGTCGCGCTTTTTGGCAAGCTTAACCCTTTGTTGTACAAAGCCATTGAAGGGGCCACGGTATTTTGCAAGCTGCGCGGCAATCCGTATGTCGAGCTGGTGCATTGGCTGCACCAGATATTGAATACCAGCGATAGCGACATTCATCGCATCGTCCGTCACTTCGAGCTTGACGCCTCGAAACTGGCCGCCGATCTGACGCGTGCCCTGGATCGACTGCCGCGAGGTGCGACAGCCATTTCTGACTTATCCGAGCACATCGAGGCAGCTGTCGAGCGCGCGTGGGTCTACGGTACCTTGAAATATGGAGACAGCCAGGTGCGAAGTGCCTACATCGTCGTTGGCTTGATCAAGACGACAGGGTTGCGCAACATTCTGTATGGCATTTCGCATGAATTTGAGAAATTGGGCATTGACGCTGTGACGGAGCGGCTTGCCGAAGTGGTAAAGGGTTCGCCCGAAGACGCGCTCGCGGCAAGTGATGGCTCGGGCCTGGGAAGTGAGCCCGGCGAGGCCAGCGGTGCGATGGCCCCGGCGCCGTTGGGCAAGCAGGAGGCGTTGAAGAAATATGCCGTGGATCTCACCGAGAAAGCAAGAAATGGCGAACTTGATCCGGTCACCGGACGCGACGAGGAAATCCGACAAATTGTCGATATTCTGATGCGTCGACGGCAGAATAACCCGATCCTGACCGGCGAAGCTGGGGTCGGAAAAACCGCAGTTGTTGAAGGGTTTGCCTTGCGCCTGGCCAAGGGCGACGTGCCACCGCAGTTGCGCGAAGTCAATCTGCTCACACTCGATATCGGGTTGTTGCAGGCGGGCGCAAGCATGAAGGGCGAGTTTGAGCAACGCTTGCGCCAGGTGATCGACGAAGTGCAAGCCAGTCCCAAGCCGATCATTTTGTTTGTCGACGAAGTGCATACCTTGGTAGGCGCCGGGGGGCAGGCCGGAACCGGTGATGCGGCCAACCTGCTCAAGCCCGCACTTGCCAGAGGAACCCTGCGCACGATCGGCGCGACCACTTGGGCCGAGTACAAGAAATACATTGAAAAGGACCCCGCATTGACGCGGCGCTTTCAGGTCATACAGGTTCCCGAACCCGATGAACCCAAGGCGATCGCGATGCTGCGCGGCGTTGCCACGGTGCTTGAAAAGCATCACAGGGTATTGCTGCTCGATGAAGCCATCGCGGCGGCCGTGAGCCTGTCGCACCGCTACATTCCGGCGCGGCAGTTGCCGGACAAGGCGGTGAGTTTGCTTGACACCAGCTGCGCGCGGGTGGCGGTCAGCCAGCACGCCACACCGCCCGAGGTCGAAAGCGTCCAGCGGCGCATCGAGATGCTTGACGTCGAAATCTCAATCATCGAACGCGAAGCGGCAGTGGGTATCGAGATTGGCGAACGATTGCAGGAGGCAGCCGCCTTGCGGGCGGAAGCGACGGAGGCACTGCAGGGTTTGGAAGCTCGCTGGAGGGACGAACGTGCCCTGGTGCAGCAGGTGCTTGACCTGCGCGGGCAATTGCGCAGTAGCGGCGATGGTAAGGTAGACAATCCCGTGCCCTTGGACGATGCGGCCCGGGCCGCGGCGCTAAGTACGCTCGCAGACTTGCAGCGAGAGTTGGTGCAGATGCAGGGTGAAACACCGCTCATTCTTCCAGCCGTTGACGCGCAAGCGGTTGCCTCAGTGGTTGCCGACTGGACCGGTATCCCGGTTGGTCGCATGGTCAAGAACGAGGTCGAGGCAATCCTGCATATTGCAGACACTCTTAACCGGCGTGTTATCGGTCAGCGTCACGGACTTGAGATCATCGCCAAACGAATCCAGACCAGTCGGGCACGGCTGGACAATCCGAACAAGCCGATCGGTGTATTTATGCTGGTCGGTCCTTCCGGCGTTGGCAAAACGGAGACAGCGCTGACGCTGGCCGAAGCCTTGTACGGTGGTGAACAGAACATGATCACCATCAACATGAGCGAGTTTCAGGAGGCGCATACGGTCTCCACACTCAAAGGAGCACCTCCAGGGTATGTAGGTTATGGCGAAGGCGGCGTGCTGACCGAGGCGGTTCGGCGCAAGCCCTACAGCGTCGTGTTGCTTGACGAAATCGAGAAGGCGCACCCGGACGTGCATGAAATCTTCTTTCAGGTCTTCGACAAAGGCGTCATGGAGGATGGTGAAGGTCGCATGATCAATTTCAAGAACACCGTCATCATTCTTACGAGCAATGCTGGCAGCGACCTTGTCATGAGCATGACACGCGACCCGGAGTTGCTGCCCGAGCCCGATCAGATTGCCAAAGCGTTGCGTGAGCCTCTGCTCAAAGTGTTTCCCGCGGCCCTGCTCGGGCGTCTGCAGGTCATTCCCTATTACCCGTTGAGCGATGAGATGCTGGGCAATATCATCCGCCTGCAACTCAATCGAATCAAGAAGCGCATCGCCGAGAATCACAAAGCCGAATTTCAATATTCGGAAGAGGTTGTTCGCCTCATAGCCTCGCGTTGCACTGAAATCGAAAGCGGTGGGCGCATGATTGATGCGATCCTGACGAACACCATACTGCCCAGGCTTTCTGAGGAATACTTGAAACGGACGATCGAGTCGAAGACCTTCGCAAGAATTCAGTTGGACGTCATTCAATCCGACTTTAACTACGTTTTTGGCTGAGCCATGCGGCCGACAGGCACGAAGCGGGCCGTGATGTGTTCGGGGCCGCATACTTGTGTCTTGGGGTTTGTCGGCATGATCATGGTTTCGCAGGACGGCTTCGTCGCGACGTGGACGTCCGCCGATGGATGGTGGTTGCTGGTTTGTTGAGGCAGAGTCTATGGAACGATTGGTGGATGTTGTCACCCCTTTGGGGGAGGCCTTGTGGTTCCGGCAATTGAACGGCACCGAGGCATTGTCAAGCCTATTTGAATTTGATCTGACCTTGCATAGCAAGCAGTCCGGGTTGAGTGCGAAGTCCATGCTTGGCAAGGATGTGACCCTAAAAATTGAAACGGAAAATGGCAAGTCGGTGAGATACCTCAATGGCATCTGCACCAGATTTGGGGGGGGCGGGCGTGAGGGCGAGCACCTCCTTTACACGGCCAAGCTCCGACCCTGGCTCTGGCTGGCCGGTCGACGCAGCGATTGCAAGATTTTTCAGTTCAAGAAGGTGCCTGACATCCTTTCGGAGGTGTTGGGAAAGTACGGCTTTCCGTGGCTGAACAAGCTCAAGAAGTCGTACCGTGAATGGGATTATTGCGTGCAGTATCAGGAGACGGACCTGAACTTTGCCATGCGCTTGATGGAGCACGAAGGGATCTATTTTCATTTCGAGCATGCCGCTGGTGTTCATACCCTGGTGCTGTCCGATGACCTGAGCTGCCATGCCCCGTTGCCGGGCAAACCGGTCATCAAGTACTTTGGTACCGATGCAGTCACCGAAGCCACGGAGGAGCATTTCAGCAGTTGGCAAATCCTCGAAGAAGTGAACTCGGGTGAGTACATCACCGACGATTATGATTTTGAGAACCCCCGTGGCGACCTCAAGACTAGGCGCAAGAATCCGATGGGTCATGCCCACGATGCCTGGGAGCGCTACATGTGGCCTGGTGGCTACATCGACTATGGCGACGGTGAGAGCTACTCTGGCGTTCGACTGGAATCGCTCGAGTCAGAACATGAACGCGCCCTTGGGCAAACCAGCGTGCGCACGATGGCGCCTGGCTATCTGTTTACGCTGGAGCGCTGCCCCAGAGCGGACCAGAACCGCGAGTACCTAGCGGTTGACGTGAAGTACTTTTTTCGCGACAGCTCGCGGATGTCTACGGGTGCTGGCGGGGAAGGCGACTCCGACTGGCACATGATCGTGACCTCGCACCCGACGTCGATACCCTATCGACCGCAGTTGCTGACACCCAAGCCTTTGACCAACGGCCCGCAAACTGCGGTTGTTGTTGGCCCCGCGGGTGAGGAAATTTACACCGACAAGCATGGTCGGGTGAAGGTCCAGTTCTTCTGGGATCGGTACGGTAACAAAGATGAACACAGCAGTTGCTGGATTCGCGTCAGCCATCCCTGGGCCGGTGAAAAGTGGGGGTTTATCCACATTCCGCGCATTGGCCAGGAAGTGATAGTCGATTTCATCGGTGGCGACCCGGATTATCCGATGATCACCGGCCGTGTTTATAACGCCGACCAAATGCCGCCCTATGCCTTGCCTGACAATAAGACGGCCAGCGGCATCAAGTCCCGCTCCACCAAGGGCGCGAGTCCGACCGATTTTAATGAAATCCGCATGGAAGATAGCAAGGGCAAGGAGCAACTCTACATTCATGCGCAGCGCAACCTCGATTCGGTCGTTGAGAACAGTGAGTCCCGGGTCGTTGCAGTCGATCGCAACACGCGCGTTGGAAACAACGAAAGCCGATTTGTTGTCAATGACGACAAACAGGTTGTAGGTGCCAATCAGGCTATTCAGGTTCAGGTAAACCAGGCGACCACAGTCGGTGCCAATCAGGATGTCAGCGTGAAGGGTGATCAGAGCAACATGGTCAGTGGCAATCTTACGCAGAGTGTTGGAGGCCGGCTCAAAGAGAAGACCGGGGGAGATCATCGAGAGAGTGTCGGCGGGAAACACACGCTGACCGTATCGTCGGACGAGAAGAACAATATCGGTGGCAAGCAGCTCAACTTCGTGCAGGCAGGGCGCAAGTCGATTGTGATCGGCAAGGAAGTTGTAACCTGTACGGGGAAATCAACGCACTTTGCTGCAGGCGGGTATGGCGTCTTGACGCCCGCGACCTACTCCATGCAGAGTTCAATGCGCAAGGTCACGGTACTCGCGACTGACACAACCAAGGTCGGAGGCATGCAAAGCCTGCAAGTCGGCGGTGTGCGCACCACAACCATCGGTGGCACGGATTCAACGACGGTTACAGGGGCCCAGACGACCACGGTGGGGGGCGCCAGCACGCTCAGCGCCGGCGCTACGGTGAGCATCACGGCAGGGGGGGCTATGGCGATTACGGGCGGTGCCGCAGTGACAATCAGCGGCGCAACTGCCACCGTTACCGCCGCTGTGATCAACCTGACCGGGATCGTCAACATCACCGGGTTGGTCACTATGAATGGTGCGGTGATGGTCAATGGCGCGCTGGTTGCTACAAGCATCGTTTCACCGGTTTACTCACCCGGTGTTGGAAATATGGTCTAGCGCGGATCGGCCCGCTGGCGAAGCATATGCGTGTGAACTCTCCGACAAGGTCCGGCATTCAGGTGTGGCCACCCGAACTGCTTGCGCGTCAGCTGGTGGCGGACGATCCCCGGGTCCGAACCATGGCTCTGGGGATGGCCGTGCAACACGATGCCCCGGTCAACGAGTGCGTCGATGCTTTGGTGGGGGCCACTGAATTGGCCCAGGGAGACCCGTTGGCGTGTCGCCTGGCTGCCGTTGCCATGGGTGCCCTCAAGCCGGAACGTGCCAGCGCGGCGGTGCAGCTTTGTCTGGTGCGCCTGGTTGAGCCGCAGCAGGCGATGCCCGTACGTTGTGCTGCAGCGCACGCCATGTTTCGTGTGCGTTGCTTGCCTGCGGCCGCGATCGACTCCGTCTGTGCCATGCTGTTTGATGCCGACATGGTCGTGCGTAAAGTGGCCCTGCTTGCCCTGACGCCCTTTGCCAGCACGGCGGCGCCCGCCATTGCGGCCAGGGTGGGGCAGAGTGCCGCATCGGACTGGAGTGCAGAGGCGCTGCTCGCATTGGTACAGAGTGCCGGCGACAGTGCTGCGTCGCGACGTTCCATTGAGCGTTTCGTGATGGATCGGCTGGCCGGAGCACGGATCCTGCCCACCGGCATCGCCGGCTACGCTGCGCTGGCCAGACTCAATCCGCAGGGTGGCGCCATGGCGGCGCTGCTGCGTCTGGCCGAGCACGCCGACGAGGCGGAGATTTCAGTTGCGGCGTTGCAAACACTCGGTGACCTGGGGGAGACCGCGACTTCGGCGGCCCCTTCGGTGGCGCAGATGCTGCTTGTCACGGATGACCCGCCACGCGAGGAACTGCTTTGTCGCACATTGGTCAAACTGCGCCCGGCGCAGCGTGACGTGCCCCTGGGACGGGTGTTGCAGCGTGTGGCCGAGGCGCCCGAACGGGGTGCAGCGGCGCATTGCATGCTGCTGTGTCTCTATCCCCGCGAGTTCGCCAGGGCCGCGCTGGTTGTTCGGCGTCGTTTCGAACTTGCGACCGAAGCATTGCGGCCGGTGTTGTCGCAAACCCACAAAGCATTGTCGGGCGTTGAACTTGACGGCCTCGACGCCGTTGAAAGGCTGTAGAAAATGGCTATTACCGATGCGATGAGCAAGACCATCGAAGATACCAAGTCGTTTGTCGACGAAGCCACTGGTAAGATGAACAAGGCATCGAAGTTGCTCGACGAGGACGTCGCCCTGGTCAATCAGGCGCTCAAGGATTTTCAGGAAATCCAGGACATGGTCGAGCAAGTCAAGACCGATTTGTCGGACGCCATTGACACCCTGGGTGACGGTGTCGATTCTGCATCCGATGGAGATGTCCTGAGTCTGGCCGCGACGGTTGTCAAAGGGGTGGCTCAAATCACCGACGCCATGGTGCGTTACACCAAGGCATTTTCCGAACTGAAGAAAAAGGTTGAGAATTACAAGAAGGCGGTCGAACACAATGAACAAGTCATCCGGGCTTTTTAGTCGAGCTGTGAAGCAAATAGTCATCGGAGGTGTAAATGGGTGATCGTAGTCGCGTGGTGTGGTCGGAGGGCATGTTCCTTCGACCCCAGCATTTCCAGCAGGCGCAGCGCCACGACGAGTTTGCCGCACGCCAGCGCCTGCTCTGCGCTGAAGGGCATTTCTGGGGATTCCACTCCTTGGTGCTGGATACGGCTGCCCTGGCGATCGGAAAGGTGGCGCTCGCCAGCGCCTCGGGGGTCATGCCCGACGGCACGCCCTTTTCGTTTCCCGGAGCGAGCGATCCGCCCAGTGTTGCGAATATTTCCGAGATGCTCAAAGCCAAGCGAATCATGTTATGCCTGCCGGTGTACCGCCCCGGCAGCGAGGAAGTCACCTTCGACGATGATGGACGATCGCTGGCGCGCTACCGGGTTGGC
>JAKANU010000094.1 GCA_021812315.1 Pseudomonadota bacterium | reverse complement strand
GCACCGGGGTCATGGTGGTGCCCGGTACGCTCAACGAGATCAGCAGTTCGCTGGCGATCTCGGTGCCGGCCGCAGGACAGTTGATTTCGGCTGCGGCGGTGGTGATGGCCATTGGCGCGCCGCTGTTTGCCAGCGTGGTGGCCGGATGGGACCGGCGCCGCCTGTTGACGCTGTGCCTGCTGTGGTACGCCGTCTTCCTCGGTCTGTGTGCGTTGATGCCGGGCTTCGGCTCGCTGATGGTGATGCGTGTGCTGGCAGTCGTCTCACCGGCCATTTTCACGCCACAGGCGGCGGCCTGCGTCGGTCTGTTGGTCACGCCGCAGCAACGCGGGCGCGCCGTCACATTTATCTTTTTGGGCTGGTCCGTGGCCTCGGTGCTGGGCATGCCACTGGGTGCCTGGATCGGCGGCACGTTGGGCTGGCGCAGCGCGTTTGCATTTGTTGCCCTGCTGGCGCTGGGCAGCGCGTGGTGGCTGTGGCGCGTCCTGCCCGACGGCATCACGCCACCGGCCTTGTCGAAGGCGGCCTGGGGTGAAACCCTGAAGTCGAAGGCGCTGATGTACTGCATCGCCGTGACGGTGTTGTTTTCCGCCGGGCAATTCGTCCTCTTCTCGTACTTTGCGCCCTACTACAAGGCACAGTTGCAGGTCACGCCGGTGCAGCTCGGACTGCTGTTTGCGTGGTTTGGCGCGTTTGGCCTGATCGGCAATGTGTTGATGTCGCGCCATATCGACCGCATTGGCGCACCCCGCGCGGTGATGCTGGGAGTCGGCAGCGTAGCACTGAGCCTGCTGCTGTGGCCGCTGGGCATCAGCGTGCTGCTGGCCGCGCTGATCGCCATCCCCTGGGGTCTGGGCTGCTTTGCGTCGAACTCGGCGCAGCAGGCGCGCCTGGTGGGCATTGCACCAGCCCTGGCATCGGCGTCGATTGCTCTGAACACCTCAGCCATGTACGCCGGTCAGGCGCTGGGCGCGAGCAGCGGTGGCTGGCTGATCGGCCAGGTCGGCCTGGGCGCTCTGCACTGGTTCGGTTTGGCCGGTTTGCTCGCGGCGATGGCGATGAGCTGGTGGGCGGCCGGCCAAGGTCCGCACCGGGCGGCGACGGCACCCGCTCCTGGCAACTACCGGTAAAACGCCTCGACACGGCCCTTCAACTTGATCAGTAATGGATGGCCCTTGCGATCGAGCGTCTTGCCCGCCGGCACCTTGATCCAGCCTTCGCTGATGCAGTATTCACTCACGTCAAAACGATCCCTGCCATTGAACCGGATACCCACGTCGTGTTCAAACACGGCCGCTACATGAAAAGGACTGCCCGGATCGACAGACAGGTGGTCTGGCAGCGGCGGGAGTGCGGTGGTGTCGTTCATGGGGCGTCCTTGTTCAATCCGGGCGAATCTGCGCCCATTTTCGTGGATTTGCGTTGGGTTGCATTTATCGCGCGGGCGCTCAAGCCGGTGGCTGACTGAATGTAAGCGCCCAGGCCACATGCTCACGCACCAAGGTACTGGGATGCTCAGCACGTGCGGCCAGGGTGCGGACCATGTCTGGGTCACGCCCAGCACGCAGCGCGTTGCCCAGCGCCACGGCGAGATTGCGCAGCCAGCGCTCGTGCCCGATGCGCCGGATCGGGCTGCCTTCCGTGCGGCGCAAGAATTCGGCCTCGCTCCAGGCAAATAGGTCCGCAAGCTGACTACCCGCAAAACCGTCGCGCTGATCAAAATCGGGCAAGGCGCTGCGCTGCACATACTTGTTCCAGGGGCAGACCAGTTGACAGTCGTCACAGCCGTAGATGCGGTTGCCCAGCAGCGGGCGAAATTCGATCGGGATCGGTCCGGCGTGCTCGATCGTCAGGTATGAAATACAGCGTCTGGCGTCCAGTTGGTACGGCGCAACGATGGCCTGGGTCGGACAGACGTCGATGCAGGCCCGGCAATTGCCGCAGTGTGCCGGCTGCGGCGGCGTTACGGGCAGCGCCACGTCAACAAATATCTCACCCAGAAAAAACATCGAGCCGGCTTCGCGGTTCAGCACCAGCGTATGTTTGCCGCGCCAGCCCTGGCCCGAGCGCACGGCAAGTTCGGTCTCCAGCACCGGGGCCGAATCGGTAAAGACGCGGTACCGAAACGGCCCGAATTCGGAGGCGATGCGCTCGGCCAATTGTTGCAATCGGCCACGCAAGACCTTGTGGTAGTCCCGACCCCGTGCATACAGCGAGACAACGCCCACTTGCGGGCGACGCATGCGCTCGAACTCGATGCCCTGCCAGTGTGGCGGTGTGCCCGCAGGCAGGTAATCCATGCGCGCGGTGATGACACTGAGGGTACCAGCCACCAACTCGGCCGGGCGCGCGCGCTTGAGGCCGTGCGCGGCCATGTAAGCCATGTCAGCGTGAAACCCTCGCGCGAGCCAGGCTGATAATCCAGCTTCAGATGAAGACAGATCAACGCTTGATACACCAATTTGCGAGAATCCAAGTTCCCGGGCCCAGGCCTGAATCCCTGTTAGCCATTGACTGGCGCTGACCTGATGATCGAATTGGCTCACCAGCCCATTGTAAAAAACCTGCATTGGCCGAGCGAGGCCGCGACGCAAAGCTTTGCCGCCGCGCTGGCCACGCACGACGCGCTGCGCAACGCCTTCATCGAATTGCGTGGTGATCTGGGCGCGGGTAAAACGACGCTGGCACGCCATCTGCTGCGGGCACTCGGAGTCAGCGGGCGCATCAAGAGCCCGACCTACGCCGTCGTTGAGCATTACGCCGTCGATGGTCTGGCAATCTGGCACTTCGACTTCTACCGTTTTGCTGACCCGCGCGAATGGGACGATGCGGGATTTCGCGATATCTTTGCCAGCGCCGGTCTGAAGCTCGCGGAGTGGCCGGAAAACGCCGCCGGTTGCGTCCCGCGCGCCGATCTGGTGATTCATCTGCAGGTGCAGGACGACGACGCCCGAGCCGTGCGCCTGTGCGCGCAAACCGAGACCGGCCTCGCTTTGCTGGAGGCCGCAGCCGCGTGAAACGGCGTACGCTCTTGCAGACCAGCTCGCTGGCACTGTTGCTCGGCCAGGGCGAATTTGCCGGTGCGGCGACGATTCTGGCGGTACGCATCTGGCCCGCCGCAGACTACTCGCGCGTAACGATCGAGTCCGATGCCGAGCTTAAGGTGCGGCAATTTTTTGTCCCCAGTCCGCCTCGACTGGCGGTGGACATTCACGACATTGAACTCAACCCGGCGCTCAAGGCCCTGGTGGCCAAGGTTGATGCGAACGATCCGACCATTGCCGGCATTCGCGTCGCGCAAAATGCGCCCGGCGTGGTGCGCCTGGTGCTGGACCTCAAACAACCAGTCACGCCGCAGGTCTTTACCCTGGCACCGGTGGCGGCCTACCGCTACCGGCTGGTGTTCGACATGGTCCCGACACAGCTGGCCGACCCGCTCGAAGCCCTGATCGCCTCGCGCCTGCAAGGCGACGCCCGCAGTGGCACCACGAGCGCCGGCGAGCGAACGTCGGCTGTCGATCCGCTGGGCGAGTTAATCGCCCGCCAGGCCAGCAAACCAGCGAGCGCCGCGGGTACCGACCGCAAGCCTGCCAGCACTGAATCGGCGCTCACGGACCGGCTGATCATCATTGCGCTGGACCCCGGCCATGGCGGCGAGGACCCCGGTGCCATTGGGCCTGGCGGCACACGTGAAAAGGATGTGGTGCTAAGCATTGCTCACTTGCTTCGCGATCGCATCAACGCCAGCGTCATCAACGGCAACACCGTGCGCGCCTACCTGACACGCGATGCCGACTTCTTTGTGCCACTACACGTTCGTGTGCAGAAGGCGCGCCATGTGCAGGCGGACCTGTTCGTCAGCATCCATGCGGACGCCTTTTTCACGCCGCGCCCGCAGGGTGCCAGCGTGTTCGCGCTCAGCCACGGTGCCGCCTCCAGCAGTGCCGCGCGCTGGATGGCCGAGCGCGAGAACAAGGCAGACCAGATCGGTGGGTTGAACGTCAAGACGCGCGACGTGCAACTCAAGCACGCACTCTTCGACATGAGCACCACGGCGCAGATCAATGACAGCCTGAAGCTCGGCGGGGCCATGCTTGGTGAAATTGCCCGCGTCGGCAAGCTGCACAAGGGCAAGGTCGAGCAGGCCGGCTTTGCTGTGCTCAAGGCACCCGACATTCCCAGCGTACTGGTGGAGGCAGCCTTCATCAGCAACCCGGAGGAAGAGGCCAAGCTCAACAGCGACGACTATCAGCAGCGGCTGGCCGATGCACTGATGCGCGGCATTGAAGGCTATTTCTCGAAAAACCCGCCGCTGGCCAGAAACCGCAAGCTCAGTTGAGTCGGACCTCAGTTGGCGGGGTGGCGGCGCGAACGCCAGGCACCCCACAAAATGACCAAACCCGGGATCAGGATCATGGCCCAGATGGTCTTGTCGAGGTGCTGTTTTACCCAGGGAAAGTTGCCAAAAAAGTAGCCGACGGTGATGATCCCCACAACCCAGAGCGCACCACCACCGATATCGAACAGGGTAAAGCGGGTGCGCGTCATTCGCGCGACGCCGGCCACAAACGGCGCAAAGGTGCGCAGGAAGGGCATGAAGCGTGCCGCGACAATGGTGATGCCACCGTAGCGTTCATAAAAGGCGTGCGCCCGGTCAAAGGCTGCCTTGTTGAACAGGCGCGAGTTCTCCCACTGAAACACACGCGGCCCGAAGTAGCGCCCGATGGCGTAGTTCGACTGGTTGCCAAGCACCGCCGCAGCCAGCAGCAGGGACACCGACAGCGGGTAACTCATCAGTCCGACGCCGCACATGGCACCAACCACAAAAAGCAGCGAGTCGCCCGGCAGGAAGGGCATGATGACCACACCGGTTTCGACAAAGATCACCAGGAACAAGAGCGCGTAGACCCACAGCCCATAGCTGCCTACAAAGCTCTCCAGATGCTTGTCAACGTTGAGAATGAAGTCCAGTGCAAAGCTCAGCAGTTCCATGGAGCCGGATTATCCCTGCCAATCTAGAATCGGTCCGGTGAACGCTGATGCCCACTCCCCCGCCCGCCGCCCGATCCTTGAACTGCCGGGCGAACTGATCAGCCAGATTGCTGCCGGTGAGGTCGTGGAGCGGCCGGCCTCGGTGGTACGCGAACTGCTCGACAACGCGTTGGACGCCGGTGCCAGTCAGATCACGGTGCGCCTGCTCGCGGGCGGCGTGCGCCTGATCGCGGTGGAAGATAACGGCGCGGGCATCCTGCCCGACGATTTGCCGATGGCACTCAGGCGCCACGCTACCAGCAAGATCAGCAATCTGCATGATCTGGAGTCGGTCAGCACCATGGGGTTTCGTGGCGAGGCCCTTGCTGCTATAAATTCAATAGCTGACTGCGCCCTTTCCTCGCGCGCTGCAGGCCAATCCAATGCTTACCAATTGGATGGTGGTACGGGCGAGTTGAAGCCGGCGGCACGCGCCGTTGGCACCACTGTGGAGGTCAAGGAACTGTTCTTCAGTACCCCGGCGCGGCGCAAGTTCCTCAAGACCGATGCGACAGAACTTGCGCACTGCGTCGAGGCGGTACGGCGTCATGCGCTGGCTCGCCCGGACGTCGGCTTTGCCATCTGGCACGAGGGCAAACTGGTCGAGCAGTGGCGTGCCTGCCTCGCCGATGACGCAGCGGTGCGCCTGCCGCAGCGCCTGGGCGATACGCTCGGCAGCGATTTTGTTGAACGCTCGGTGGCCGTTGACTGGCGCACGCCGGAGAGCCGGATCGAGAACACGCCAGCCGTGCGGGTCTGGGGCCGCGCGGGCAGTCCCGAGGCCGCGCGCTCGCGCCCTGATCAGCAATATTTCTATGTCAACGGCCGCTTCGTGCGCGACAAGGTGCTCTCACACGCCGTGCGCAGCGCCTACGAGGATGTGTTGCACGGGCAGCGACAGCCGGTCTATGCGCTGTATCTCCATGTTGACCCCAGGCGCCTGGACGTGAACGTGCACCCGACCAAGATCGAGGTGCGCTTTCGCGACAGCCGGGAGGTACACCAGGCGGTGCGTCGTGCGGTGCAGGACGCCTTGGCCCGATCGCGCGCGGGTCAGTCCAGCGGCTTTCGGCAGGCCCTGGAAGAGCCTCATGGCCTTGCATCAAGTGGGCCCGTAGAGCCCATGTACAGTGCGCAACCAGCTATTAATTTCGGAGCAGTTGGCGGGCATCAGGTGAGCGATCTGACGCCGTTGTGGGGTGCTGGCAGCGCGCCTGACGCATCGCACCTGCCGACCGCGGACGACGCTGTGCCCAGACTGCCGCGCGCCGAGTTCGCTCTTGGGCATGCGCTGGCGCAATTGCAAGGCATCTACATCCTCGCAGAAAACGCCGCCGGCCTGATCATTGTCGATATGCACGCCGCGCATGAGCGGGTCATCTACGAACGCCTGAAGGCGCAGTGGGAGACCGCGGGTGGGCCCGGCGGCGCGCGCCGCCTTGCATCCCAGCCACTGCTCATCGCCGCCACATTCGCAGCCACGCCCAGCGAAGTGGCGACTGCGCAGGCAAGCGCCGAGATCCTGGATGCGCTGGGGCTGGAGATCACACCCTTCTCCGCCAAGACGCTTGCGGTGCGCGCCGTGCCCAGCACCCTCGCGCAGGGCGACGCCGTTGAGTTGTCGCGCGCCGTTCTCGCGGAGCTGGCGCAGGTCGACGCCAGCACCGTCGTCGAACGCGTGCAAAACGAACTGCTGGCAACCATGGCCTGCCATGGCGCGGTGCGCGCCAACCGGCGCCTGTCGATCGAGGAAATGAACGCCCTGCTGCGCCAGATGGAAGCGACTGAACGCTCCGACCAATGCAACCACGGTCGCCCAACCTGGCGTCAGATCAGCCTGCGCGAACTCGACGCCCTCTTTCTGCGCGGGCGCTAGGCGCACCGCGGGGCAGACCCCGGCTCAGGGCTTGAGCCGAGCCAGCCCCATTTGCCAGAGCAGAAAGCTGTAGATATCGGCCGACATCGCATAGCGCTGCGTGGCAGTGCTGCCGATGCCATGACCCGCCTGCAGGTCGAGCCGCAACAACACCGGTTTGCCGCTGCTGCTGGCTGCCTGCAGGCGTGCGGTGGCCTTGGCGCTTTCCCAGACGTCAACACGCGGATCGTTCAAACCATGTACCAGCAGGACCGCCGGGTAGGCCACGCCGTCACGGATATGGTGATAGGTACTCATCTCGAGCAGGGCCGGAAATTCTGCGGCGCTCTTGCTGCTGCCAAACTCCGACGTATTCGTGATGCCGTTGGCACTCTCCTCAGAGCGGATCGTGTCCATCATGCCGACGTTGAAAATCGCGGCGGCGAACAGTTCCGGCGCGCTTGTAACGGCACGGCCCACAAAGATGCCACCGGCGCTGCCTCCGGTGATGGCGAGTGTCTTCGGGCTGGCGTAGCCGCGCGCGATGAGTTCACGCGCGCAGGCCACGCCATCGAGCCAGGTGTTGGACTTGGTGGCCTTGAAGCCAGCCTTGTACCAGTCGTTGCCGTACACACCACTGCCACGCACATTGGCATAGGCCATGACACCACCATGTTCAATCCAGACCATCGTTGACGGCGAAAAATGTGCAGTTTCCGAAAAACCATAAGCACCGTAGCCATCGAGCAGCGTCGGGTTGTTGCCATCGAGCTTCAGCCCCTTT
This sequence comes from Pseudomonadota bacterium, assembly GCA_021812315.1. Lineage (GTDB taxonomy): Bacteria > Pseudomonadota > Gammaproteobacteria > Burkholderiales > Burkholderiaceae_C > Rhodoferax. Next base: position 1,955 of record JAKANU010000094.1, on the reverse strand, counting down.
CTGTGCAGGACGGTCATGGGAATCAATGTCCCGTCATGACTGGGCGCCATCAGTTCGGTGATCTCGATCTCGGGCAAGACCGGCCTTTCCAGCCGACTGTGCAAGCCCACGTCCCGCGTCGTCTTGCCATCGTCGACGAAAGTTTGCGGTAGTTGCGTCCAGCCACTGAGCGTGTACAGGATGTCGCTGTAGGCGTGGGCCGGATCGGAGTGCACGGTGGCGGCACCCACGAACGCCGGCGTCAGGGCCTGTCCCACCGAGTCACCCTCGGCGTAACGCCGTACGCCGACGGAAGTTCCCTCGCGAATGCTGGCGACCAAGCTGTCCCGATTCAGCGAAAAATCCTCGAGCACAGTACCCTCTGGTGGAGTCGCGACCACGCGTGCGAGCGAGAGTTGCGGCTGCTTCAGGTCAAGTTTGAGTACCTCGTTGCGTGGTGCATGCAGATAGGTCATCAGGTAGGCCGAGTCGCCCTTGAGCACTACCTCGGTGATCTTGTCGGCGTAGCCGGAGATCGGCTGCCAGCGCACACCGGGCTTGCCCAGATCAGCCACCTTGGCGACAAACAGCAGGCCTTCTGGCAAGGTTGTGTCGGTGGTGCGAGCCAGCATCCAGGAACTGTCGGGGCTGAAGATCAAGCCGGCGACGTCGAGCCGAGTCAGACCGAGTCCCTTCGTCACCGTCGGCCCAAACACCGCCATCGCCTGGTTCGCGCTCGCCCCGACCTTCTGCCACACGACGCGGCTATCAAGATAGGTCTCGGTATCGGGCTGGCCGGCTCGCAAGGGCTTGAGTTGGTTGTAGGTAAACGACTGGCTGTCCGGCAGCCAGGACACCAGGCCCTCGCGCACTCGCGGTATGGGCGCACCGACGGTCTTGCCACGGCCGACGTCGATGATCGACAGAGAGGCGTCCTCGGAACCCCCGGCCGAGACGCCGTAGGCCACATACCTGCCGTCCCACGATGGCACGAAGTAATTGATGGCGTGCGGCACCCCGTGGCGCCGCGTCAGCACTTCGGGATCAACCAGGACCTTCTCGGCTCCGCCAAGGCCGGTTCGCAGCATCAGCTTGAACTGCTTTTCGCCCGCGGGTCGCTTCAGGTAGTAGACCCGGTCTCCGGGCATGCGAACGACGTTTGCGATGCTGTCACCAGTAGCCTGCGACAGGGCTTCGATGCGTCGTAGCAGCGCGTCACGAATATCGATCCGATCGAGCGTCTGGCGCGTTGCCAGAGCCTGCGCGCGAAGCCAGCGTTGCACTTGCGGATCTTTCACATTTTCCATGTACCGGTAAGGGTCATGAACCGTCACACCGTGCAACACCTGGACCACATCGCGCACCGGTGCCACGGGCGGGCGCAGGTCGGCTGCGCCGACGCCGGCGCCGATGGTTGCCAAGTACAGTCCCAGGCCAACGCGACCAAGCAAGAGTGAAAAGTTGTTCATTGCATCCTCTGTCAACCAGGCCGAGCCGGGCCGACCATTCTAGGCGTGACCACTGGTCATCGCTGGGGCGCAGGGCGCGCGGAAATGGGCTTGACCTGGATACAAATTGTTGCGCGTCCGTTCAGCCTGCGTTCACACAGCGCGGCGCAAACTGCCAGCCATACCAACCCCAAGGAGCTTTCAATGCAACGCCTTCTCGTCGCCAGTTTGATAACCACCGCAATGATCGGAGCTCACGCCGAGACCTTCAACGACAACGCGCGGGTTCGCAGTGCTGAGCCACAGTACGAAAAAGTCAGTGTTCCGCGCAACGAATGCACCAGTCACTGGGTCAACGAGCGCGTCGGCCGCGAGTATCGCGGCGAACGCCAATACGGTGGGGCCATCGTCGGCGGACTCGCCGGTGGCATTATCGGGCATCAGATCGGTGGCGGTAGCGGCAAGGACGCGGCGACAGCCGTCGGTGCCGTGCTCGGCGCCATCACCGGCGACCGCCTGGAGAACAAT
>JAKANU010000093.1 GCA_021812315.1 Pseudomonadota bacterium | reverse complement strand
ACGTTGGAAAACCGCGGGCGATAGCCTTTGCACCGGCGCAGTACGGTCATCGCCGGACTCTTGATTTGGCTTTCTCCAATGTTCGTGCAAGTGCTAGCAGTCGATGCCCACTCGCAACTGGAGCACGCACGCCCTGGCTCTTGGGTAACCGTGCCAGCATGGATGTCACCACTGGCGGCGTTGGCGTTGCGCTTCGGGATAGCGTCAGGATTCACTTCGCCATCCAATTCGGCAGCCGGTGTTAACAAGGCAACTTTCAGTCCGGTGATCCATTCGATGCGCTGCGGCAAGCGGTCATGACTGCGCGCGAGGACTTTGATGAGGCAAGACTCGATTTCCAGAAAGCGCACCAGGTAGGTCACGCAGCCATTCACCGTGCTGAGCTTTCCTGGCAAGCTTTTGTCGGCCAAGTCGGCGCCACAGGTCAGGCCGCTCTCCCACAAGTCGGGTCGCAAAGTGAATGCCACCCTCGAATTCAGAACACAAAAGCCGCTTGCAGCGAGTGATTCGTGGACATATTTCATGGTTTTTGACATGGCTGTTGCTCCTTGGTTGGTTGATTGGTAAGCGCTTTTGGTGGCCTGCCTGTGCGGCAGGGCTTGCGTGTCAGGGCTGCGGCAAGGGGGATGCCCACATTCAAGCGATGGCGTAAGGTGCCGTCTTGCAGGCCGACCGCGCGCTCTGCCTCGGCAATCGTCAGCGACTGGCCGTCAATCTCTACCATGCGACACCACTGGCGACGGCGCACTTGCGGGTCATGTGAAGTCCATACCACGTTGCCGGGCTCGTAGTTGCCAGCAGTGTTCAGGCGGCCAAGCCAGCTTGTGCGGGTGGGGGCGCGGCCAACATCACGCAAGAACGCATCGAAGCTCGTCGCCCACTCGCCGCACACAGTGATGCCTTTGGCTCCGTAAAACTTCCAGTCCCGGAAACCTGGTTCTGTGCAGCGACGCAGCATCACAGCCCATGCGCTTAGTTCGCGCGACAGGTGCGCCGGGTGTTTGCGTGCGCTCATGCTTGATCCCCTACCTGCGGCCTGTATCCGTACCGGCGATACCGTGGATTGCGACTTTCGTCGCTTCGCCACTCAGCAAGCCCGATGCCGATCAGGAAGCGAACGGCCCAATCCAAACTTTTGTCGGTCCGACCGGTGACAAGGCGTAATTGCTCCATCGTGAAGAACTGACCAGGGTGCGCGGCAAGGAATGCATGCACAGCCTGCGTGGCCCCGCCTGAGCAAAACATCCCGGCAGGCCGTGGCTGGAAAAACTGCCTCTTGGGATCGGAAGTTCCCTTGGTCAACTGGGCAAAGGCTTGGCCCCATGGATCAGTCATCGTGCAGTCCCCATCGGAAAGGTGAAACGCCGTTTGTTGTGAACGCAATGCAGCCGCAAGGCAGGGCCCGAAGACAGGGATTCGGTTGCAGTAGATGGCATATCTAGAGGGTGCCCGTGTGGCGGGACAGAGAGAGGTGTAAAAAGTGGCTCTATTGGCCCGTGTGGCGGGACAGTGGGCAATGTCTCTGTCCCGTGGGGCGGGCCAATGGAGCGGGTCTCTGTCCCGTGGGGCGGGCTAAGGACAGCACCGCAGTAAACCGGTAGGGTATTCTTGTAAGCACCACGCTGGAAACGGTCCGCAGCGCCAAAGTCGTAACCCGGAAACTTGTCTAATGTCTGCCACGTCACTGCATACCAACTCGCCTTGTTGGGACGGTGCCCCAAGACCGTCTCGAAGATGAAGCCGCCATCGAGAAGCTCGCGCTTGGCCTTCATCAAGGTATCGTGCGACTTCCAGCCCCGTGTTGCCATGTAGGCACGCGACAGCAGCATGCGCCCGTTGTCATCCTGGTGATACTGACGCGCCACCTCCAGCAGCAATGCCCTTGCGTGCATCGACAGTCGGGCATAGGCCTGACAATCAAGCACTGACCACGGCAGCGCTACAAACCCGCCAGAATCGCGGTTTGTGGCGGCCCTGCGGGTTTTGTTGCGACCGTTAGCCATGGCCACCGCCCGACTGAAGCCTGACCTTCATCAGCATCTGCGCGACGTGCATCAAGCCGAATTTCACATGGTCATCGTTGGCATCGTTGCCAAGCGTTTCGCTCATGCACCACGGAATCCCTGTCTTTTCAGCGGCGCGTTGACCAGCGCCCGATGCGTCGTTGTCAGCAAAGACAAAGGCACGGCGTTTGATCATCGATGCCACATGCACCATGTTTGAATCCGAGAAGCACACCAGCACAGCCGCGTTCAATCGCATCAGGCGCAGCGCAAGCTCTATCGACAGGCCAGTGGCATACCCTTCGCATAAAAAGAGCTCTGCGGCCTGTTTGGGGCCAATGAACATCAGCAACCCTTGCAGCGCATTGGTTTCAAGGTGAAGGGCTTCACCTTGATCGGCTTTTCGGTCCCCGCGGTGCGTTTGAGCCTTGGCCCAGTCCGTCGCGCTGGCCACAATCGCCGCTTGCTGTTCGGCGCGCGGCAAGTCAGTTGCACCAGGGGATAGTTCTTTGGTCATTGCAACTCCCAGCTTGCGCCATTTAGTGTGCGCGCTCTACCCCCCACACCCCCCATGCAAGTTGGCGCAGTTGGCGCACCCCCTGCGCTATGTGCGCCATCTTCGGCAGTTGGCGCAGTTGGCGCAGGCAGTCCGGCAATGGTTCGGCCTGAGGCTGTAACGGTCCAGCCTTGATGCGGCTTGCGGTCTGGCGTGCGGTAGTCCAGCGGCTCAATCCACTTTGCACGCTGGCACTGGGTGACAATGCGTCGGGTCGCATCCGCGCTAAGTTTCAGTTTTTGGAATGCAGGCTCGCTTCGCAATACCGCGTGCACATGGTTACGTGAAGTTGTCGCCGGGCTGCAATATTGCCCACGGCTCTCAAACTCGGCAAGCAAGCGCAGCAGCGCAATGGCGCGTTCGTCATCGGCCCGCCCTTGCTGCATCGCTGCGCCAAAGGCGTTGCCCGTGTCGCTGGCAAGCATGGGCAGGCCACCATCGGGCCAGGTCATCGTTATTGGCTCGCAGCACTTGCCAAGGTTGCTTTTTTGGTGCTCAAGGGTCAGCGTGCCATCTTCACCACGGGTTAGAAATAGGCGGCTTCGTGCGCTGTTGTGCCACGCGGTTGAACCAGAATAGCCCTCACCCCCGGCGGCAGTGCGGCTGCGGCTTGTCGTTTTGTCAACGTGGGCCAGCACCAGGACAGCGCAGTCCGTCAGCCGTGCCAGTTCACCCAATGCCCGCATGAAAGCTCGCACTTGTCGGCGTTGGATTTCGTCGCCACCGAATGCGTCCGATGCGTTATCAACCACCACCAGCCCGGCACCCTCGGCTTGCACCAGCTTGTGAAGTTCGGTATAGGTAGCGGTCGTTGTCCCGCCCCCGCGTGTCTCGGCGGTGAATAGCTCGGGGTTTGCTGTGCCGTCAACAATGTGCAAGCGGTCGCGCAGTTGCTCGGGGTCGATAGCCCACGTCCGGCAGATATGCGCCAGTCTATGCCTGACAACATGTGACCCATCCTCAAGGCTCACAAAAATTGCTTTGCATGGCGCGGTCGCAATTCCGAATAGCGGGCGGCCTTGCGCTGCGCAAGCTGCGAGCATCAGTGCGAGCGTTGACTTACCAGTGCCACCGTGCGCCCCCAGCAATGCCACATTACCTCGTGGAAGATAGCCATCCCATACGAAAGCGGGCGGCGGTGACGGGTTTGTCACGACATCGTGCACGGTAACTGGCTTCAGCAGCGCCTCGGGCTTCGGTGGCTCTGTCGCGGCCTCTAGCAACAACTCCAACACGTCGCCACCGTCACGCTGTGCCAGGTCGTTAACACCCGAGTTCACAGGCCAGCCCTCGGGCATCCGTGCCACAGCAGCGCCGATTTCAGCAGCGATCTTGTCAGCGTCCGATTCCTTGCCAACATCAGGCACCAGCACCAGCCGGGCGGATGCGTCACGCTGGCGCAATTCAGTAGCAACCCGTCGCGCATTGCCCCAGCCAAAGCACGCCACAGCAGCGGCCCCGGTCGCCTGCCAGCAACTCCAGGCAGCGCCAATGCCCTCCACAATGTAGGCAGTGCCACCGGCGGCCAATTCGCCCACGGTGAACCAGCCTTCAACAGGGTGGCCGGGCAGGTTTAATTTTCCGGGCTTGTCAGCAGCTTTCAGCCGTGCGGCAATATCAGGTGGCGGTATCAGTTGCAGCGTGCTTATCGTGCCATCAGGTCGCAGCACTGGCACCACCAGCGCCCCGGCCATGCTTTCACCCATGATGCGCAGCGGGTCGCCATCGGGCACCACGCGCAGGGCGTCGAGTGGCACCCCTGCGGCTCGCTTGGCTGTGACATATGGATGCTGGGCTGTAGCGACTTCGCAGCGCTCCCACACCTCAGCAGCACCCTGACCGGAGCGGGGCTTGGTAGTGGTTTCGATGGGCCTTGCAAGCGGTCTTGAGGGGGGCGGCTTGTCGCCATTGTCCCATCCATGTTCACGGGCCATGCTGAACAGTGTTGCAGGGCCCACACCCTTGCCAGCCTTGAAACTTCTCCAGGTTGTGCAGCAATCCGGCCCGTTGTAGCTCGGTGCGGGTGCACTCCAGGTGTCGAAGTCATCAAGCGTCAGTCCGGCAGCATGGGCGGCCATGCCAGCCTTCACCCAAACGTCGCGAGGCAGGTCGGGCGGTATCGCGTGCAGCGCATCGCGGGCGCGGTCGTGACCGTTAAGCATGATCACCCCTTGCGGCCCGTCTCAAATAGCGGGGTTGCGGTGACGTGGCAAGTGTGACATTATCTGGATGTCTGTTTTGGAATCCACTCGCCCCACCAAGCCTGCCAGCTTCTGGGGCGATTCCATTTCTGAACCGCATACGACAACTCCTTGAAAGGTGTTGTCGCACTCCTGCGCGACAGGCTGAAATTGACCGCAACATGAAGCGGCCTACTGGTCGAGCGAAGCTAATGTCTGCTCGCGATAAATTGCCTCGATGACTGAAGGTGCTCGGCTTAGGGATACAGACCAGCGTTTTCCGGTCTTAACCATTGCGCCATCTTCAACGAGGCGGCGAATGTTCTTGCGCAGTAACCAGGTCATGGCGCTGTACGAGCCTACCAATGGCTCAATACGCGGATCCTTGAGGGCTATCTGGATAGATGCGTAGCGCGGATCAGCGCCATTCGGTTCTTGTGTTGATTGAGTTTGCATTGCGGCCTCCGGTGTATGGCCGCATCTTCAGGTGGTTTGTTAATCGCAAACCGATATTGCGATTTCAGACAATATTTACCCGATTCCTGAGTCTCTTTTTAGCTCGCGAACAATGGCGTCAAATGTCCCATCGCTGACCTCTGAGGAAGGCGCTGACCGCACAAAGTTCCGTATCCATCCTTTGGTGCCCTTTGTTTTCTCGTTGCCACGCGGGGCAGCAAGATACTTCTTGTCGATCAGGATCTGTTTAGCCCTCGCTCTCTCAGCACCCAAATGATTTTTTTTGGCATAGCTCGATGACAACGAAATGATTCCTCTTGTGAAGTCATCCCTTGGGTCATAGTTGTCCAGTTCGTGAGTTGCCGCGGCGACTTCCGCGATGTGTTCTACAAGCCCCGGATACTTCCGATTCATCCTGATCAAATAGCGCGGACTGAGCACCCCACTGGATTTGCTATCCCTGTATTCTTTGAGAAGAGATGCCACGCTTCGATCAAGCTGGAAGTAGAAAATAGATACCTCCAGGGTACCGATCGCCTTAACTAACCGCTTGCGCAGTCTGGGTGACGTGGTACGCACCGTAGTGCGCGTCGATTCCTTGATTCCGCTCTTCTTTGACGATTTTCCAGGAATATCTTGCGCAATCACAGACATCCAAGTAGCCGGCGATGCATTTGAAGCTTTCATAGTTGACCCCGCTCACTTGTGCTGTTCTAGCAGCCGGTCGGCCAAGGCAATCACATCGTCTGCCCCAAGGTGTGTGTACTTTTTAAGCATACCGACCGTCTTGTGACCGGTAACAGCCGCTGCCTGAATCAAGTTTGCGCCACCGCGAATCAGCTTGGTCGCTGCCGTGTGCCGGGTCGAGTGCAACACCACGCGATCAAGCGAATCAACGCGATCGGCCTCAAGGCCCGCACGCTGCCGGACGTGATTCCATACCGAGTCAATGGGCTTTGGCCTTTGTGGGTTCTTCGGATCGAAGAAAACAAAGTCGCTGGCCAACGGCTGAACCTTCTTGGCCTGAATCAGCGCATCACGGACCGAATGAACCAGGGGAAGGGTACGCGGCTCGCCGTTCTTGGTCTTGGGCAACACAGCAATACGGCGTTCCAAATCAATGTCGTTCCAGCGCAATTCGCGCAGTTCAGACTTTCGGGCGCCGGTGGTCAGAGCCAGGCGAAGGAATAGCGCCATTGCCGGCCAGGTGCTGCGCTCGGCCTCTGCAATCAGCTTGTCCTCTTCGTCCCTGGTCAGGATCCGGGTGCGCCCTTTTCCTTCGGTCAACTTGCGAACCTGCCCGCCTTTGATCGGGTGCCGGTCAATTAGACCAGCGTCCAGGGCGTAATTGAAAAGGCTCGACAGACTTGCCAGGTAGCGGTTCACCGTGCCGGCGCTGATGGTCTTGTCCAAGAGCTTGACCTTACCCTCGATCGTCCTGCGTTCCGCCTTCTTGACCTGTAATCCAGACACGGCCACATTGATGTCGGCGCGGGTGATGGTCTTGATGTCGCGCTGGCCAAATTGTTCCACCCAATACGCCAGGTGGGATGGCAGAGCGTACTTGGTGCCGCGACGTGGTGGCACTTTGACAAACGTATCGACCACGGAGGAAAAACGGTAGATCCCGTTCTTCTGCTCCTTCTTTTGCTCAGCATCCGAATCGGCATTGCGTAGCCAAGCCTTGGCTTCGGCCTGGGAGTAGAACGATTTGGACTGTGATTTGAAGCCTGCGCGGCGTACGTGAGCGCGGTAGCGCGTGACGGGTTTCCCTGCCTTGGTCACAACTTCTTTAGCGATCGATCCCATGCTTTTCCCCTGGTAGAAGTGGGTAACTACGCATCAACTTACGCATATTCTTGTAAGTTATTGATTAGTATACACACACAACGGATTTTAAGTCCGATGTGTCTACCAATTTCACCACTCGGGCACAGACCGGGAAGACTGGAGGCGCGACCCAGAGTCGAACTGGGCTCCACGGATTTGCAATCCGTTGCATAACCGATTTGCTATCGCGCCAAACTTCTGACAAAAAAGGGAAGCCTGGGCTTCCCTTCTCGGAATCTGGAGCGGGAAAAGAGTCTCGAACTCTCGACCTCAACCTTGGCAAGGTTGCGCTCTACCAACTGAGCTATTCCCGCATTTCTAGCCGCAAATTATAACGCAACTCCGCACCCAATGATGAGCACAAACGAAGCACCGACACGCCAGCACCGCTAATGCTTGACCGAGCCGCTGAGTTCGGGTGCGCCGACCGACGCCGCAGCCGCAGCGGGCACGACCATTGGCTCTTCATCGGCCAGCGGACTGGGCATGGTCTCGAGGGCAATTTCGAGCACCTTGTCAATCCAGCGCACCGGAACAATTTCGAGGCCATTCTTAACGTTTTCCGGAATGTCCTGCAAATCTTTCGCATTTTCTTCGGGGATCAACACCGTCTTGATACCGCCACGCAGCGCTGCAAGCAGCTTTTCCTTGAGCCCACCGATCGCGGTCACCTCCCCGCGCAAGGTAATCTCGCCGGTCATTGCCACATCGGCGCGCACCGCAATCCCCGTCATCGCCGAGACAAAGGCAGTGGTCATCGCCGCCCCCGCGCTCGGACCGTCCTTGGGCGTTGCGCCATCTGGAACGTGGATGTGAATATCCTTCTTTTCAAATTGATCGTCCCGAATGCCTAGCCGACGCGCGCGGCTGCGCACCACGGTGCGAGCTGCTTCCACCGACTCCTTCATGACATCGCCCAGGGAACCTGTGCGGGTGATGACACCCTTGCCCGGCATCATCGCCGCCTCAATGGTGAGCAAATCGCCACCGACCTCGGTCCAGGCCAGACCCACCACCTGGCCAACCTGATTTTGCTTTTCGGCGCGCCCGTAGCTGAACTTTCGGACACCAAGAAAGCTGTTCAGATTTTCGGCATCGACGCGAACCAGGCCCGACATCTTGCCCAACTGCAGGCCTTTTACAACCTTGCGACAGATCTTCGAGAGTTCCCGCTCAAGCGAACGCACACCGGCCTCGCGCGTGTAGTAGCGCACGATATCGCGCACGGCATCTTCGCCGACCTGCAATTCCGTGTCCTTGACACCATTGTTCTTGAGCTGCTTGGGTAGCAGAAAATTGATCGCTATATTGGTCTTCTCGTCCTCCGTGTAACCCGACAGACGGATCACCTCCATGCGGTCGAGCAAGGCCGGCGGAATGTTCATCGAGTTCGAGGTTGCGACGAACATGACGTCGCTGAGATCAAAGTCCACCTCGACATAGTGGTCACCAAACCTGTGGTTCTGTTCCGGATCCAGAACCTCGAGCAGGGCGCTGGCCGGGTCACCCCGGAAGTCGGTTCCCAGCTTGTCAATCTCGTCGAGCAGGAACAATGGGTTGCGTGTGCCAATCTTGGCCAGGCTCTGCAATACTTTGCCCGGCATCGCGCCGATGTAGGTGCGCCGGTGGCCACGAATCTCGGCCTCGTCGCGCATGCCACCCAAAGCCATGCGCACGTATTTGCGACCAGTCGCTCGGGCAATCGATTGTCCGAGCGAGGTCTTTCCGACGCCGGGCGGCCCTACCAGGCAAAGTATCGGTGCCTTGACCTTGTCGACACGTTGCTGAACCGCCAGATACTCGACAATGCGATCCTTCACCTTGTCCAGACCGTAGTGGTCCTCATCGAGCACCGTTTCGGCGTTGCTCAAGTTGTGCTTGATCTTCGTCTTCGCCGTCCACGGCAGGCCCGTAAGCACATCAATGTAGTTGCGAACCACGGTTGCCTCGGCCGACATCGGCGACATCAGTTTGAGCTTCTTGAATTCGCCCTCGGCCTTTTTCTGCGCTTCCTTGGGCATTCTGGCCGACTTGATCTTCTTTTCGATTTCGTCGATATCGGCCCCGTCTTCGCCTTCACCGAGTTCCTTCTGGATCGCCTTGACCTGCTCGTTGAGATAAAAATCGCGCTGATTCTTTTCCATCTGCCGCTTGACGCGGCCACGAATCTTCTTGTCCACGTTGAGGATGTCGACTTCGCGCTCGATTTGTCCGAACAGGTTTTCCAGCCGCTCCCGAACACCCGCGATGTCGAGCACCGCCTGCTTGGCCTCAAGTTTGAGCGGCAGATGCGCCGCAATCGTGTCGGCAAGTCGTCCACCGTCATCGATGCCCGCGATCGAGGTCAGGATTTCCGGTGGAATCTTCTTGTTGAGCTTGACGTATTGCTCGAATTGCTGCATCACGGCGCGACGCAAGGCTTCGATTTCGCTGCCCTTGTCCTGCGCTGCCACCGCCGCCTCGGCCGCGACGTCGACCGGCGAGACGTTGGCGGAAAAATGCAGTTCACCGTCCTCAATCCGGTTCACAAACGCACGCTGTTGTCCCTCGACGAGCACCTTGACAGTGCCATCAGGCAGCTTGAGCATCTGCAAGATGGTTGAAATGCAGCCCACGCCGAACATGT
>JAKANU010000092.1 GCA_021812315.1 Pseudomonadota bacterium | reverse complement strand
GCCGTCGCATCAACGTTGATGCGACGGCCGACCTGGTTATCGCTTTCAAACCACAGATTGCCTACTTTGCTGCGCACCGCGCCGAAGACCAGCTTGAACGCCTGATGGCGCATATACGTTCGAACGCGCCGCAGGTGCCGGTGATTCTTGACGCCAAGCGCGGCGATATCGGCAGCACCGCCGAGCAGTACGCCGTTGAAGCGTTCGAGCGTTACGGTGCCGACGCGGTCACTCTCTCACCGTTCATGGGTTTTGATTCGATCGAGCCGTACCTGAAGTACCAGGGCAAGGGCGCGTTCCTGCTGTGCCGCACGTCCAACCCGGGTGGCGACGATTTGCAGAAGCAGCGCCTGGCAGACGTGGCCGGTTCGCCGCTTCTGTACGAACATCTGGCGCGACTGGCGCAGGGCCCCTGGAACCTTAATGGCCAGTTGGGGCTGGTGGTGGGAGCCACTTACCCCGCAGAGATCGAGCGGGTGCGCGCTGTGGCGCCGACGCTGCCGCTGCTGATCCCGGGTGTGGGCGCGCAGGGTGGCGACGCGGCGGCCACGGTGAAGGCGGGCTGGCGCGGGCACGATGGAGTCACGACCGCGCCAATCGTCGTCAACTCATCGCGTGCCGTGCTGTATGCCTCCCGCGGCGAGGATTTTGCGCACGCAGCGCGTCAGGTTGCCATCCAGACGCGCGAAGTGCTGCGCGCGGCCAGCACTCCGCACTAAACGCTACATCATCCCCAGCATCCGCGGGAACCAAGTCGACAGGCCGGGCCAGTAGGTCACGAGCACCAGAAAGCCGAGCATCGCCAGCAACCAGGGCCAGACCGCCACCGTCAGCTCGGTGATGCCCATCTTGGTGATCCCGGAGGCCACGTACAGGTTCAGACCGACGGGCGGGTGGCACATGCCAACTTCCATATTCACCACCATGATGATGCCGAAATGCACCGGGTCGATGCCCAGCTTGGTGGCCACAGGGAACAGGATCGGCGCGAAGATCAGCACAATGCTCGAAGGCTCCATGAAGTTGCCAGCCAGCAGCAGCATCACGTTGACCGCCAGCAGGAAAGTGATCATGCCCAGACCATTGCCCAGCATCCAGTCGGCCAGGGCCTGCGGGATGTTCTCGTTGGCCATGATGAAGGAGAACAGCACGGCATTGGTGATGATGTAGAGCAGCATCGCCGACATGTTGGCCGAGTTCAGCAGCACGCGCGGCACGTCTTTGAGGCTCAGGTCCTTATAAACAAAGACCGCCACCACAAACGCGTAGACCGCGCTCATGGCAGCCGCTTCGGTCGGCGTGAACAAACCGGTGTAAATACCGCCCATGACGATGACGATCAGCAGCAGGCCCCAGGCCGAGGTCTTGAAAGCATTGAAGCGTTCGGCCCAGGTGGCTTTGGTCAGACGCGGATAGTTGAACTTGCGGGCGCGATAAAACGTGACGCCACCGAGCACAGCGGCCAGCGCGATGCCAGGCACGACGCCGGCCATGAACAATGCGCCCACCGAAGTGTTGGTCGCCACCGAGTACATCACCATGACGATGGACGGCGGGATCAGAATCCCCAACGCGCCCGAAGTGGTGATGACGCCAGCGCCAAAACTCTTGGGGAAACCAGCCCGGACCATGGCCGGCATCAGAATCGAACCGATGGCCACCACGGTAGCCGGTGATGAGCCCGAAACTGCCGCAAACAGTGCGCAGGCGAGGACGCCGGCCAGCCCCAGGCCACCATACCAGTGACCCACCATACTCGAAGCAAAGTTGATCATGCGCCGAGCCACACCGCCGTGTGTCAGGAAGTTGCCCGCCAGAATGAAGAACGGGATCGCCATGATCTCGAACTTCTCGATGCCGGTAAAGAGCTTCAGCGCCACAGATTCCAGCGGTACATGGGTAAAACCAAACAGGAATGCCAGAACCGTCAGACCCAGCGAAATCGAGATCGGCATGCCGGTGAGCATCAGCACCAGAAGCAGCACGAAGATGATGGTTGCGTTCATGGTGTTCCTCCCTTGTTGTCAGGAGTTTCATCCGGATGCAGGTTGTCTTTCATAGCGTAGGGATCGAAGTCGACCGGCAGCGCTTCTGCTTCCAGCCCGTCGACATGGCCATGGTCGTGATGCGGCAGTTCGCCAGTCCTGACAAAGCTGACCATGACCTGCAAGAAGCGAAAGCACATCAGGCTGCTGCCCAGCGGCACGGCGCTGTAGACCATCCAGGTCGGCCATTCCAGATCCGGGGTGGTCGGCCCCTCGGGAATACCGTCCACTGGCATGCCCAACCAACCTGCCCAGGCGTGATGCGCACCGTTCTCCCACACAAAGTTGGTGGCCAGAGCCGCCACGATGCCGGTAAACACTGCGCCCGCGCACAAGCCAAAGATGATGAACTTGCCGCGCGTCTTCTCGTCAAGGCGGTTGATCAGGACGTCCACGCCGACGTGAATGCCGGTGCGCACGCCATAGGCGGCACCAAACTTGCACATCCAGACGAACATGATGATGGTGAGCTCCTGCGCCCAACCAAAGTTGAGTGTCAGGAGCCAGTCTTGCACCCGCGGAATCGGCCAGCCCGCCGCATAGCGATGCAGCACGGCAACGAAGATGACCAGGGTCGCAGCCCCCATCAGGAAGGTGACAAACCATTCCTCGAGGTGATCAAGAAATTTCATGGTTGGAACTCCGAATGTGCCCCGCGCTAACAAAGAACCGCCCCCCGTCATCGCCAGACCGCGGGCCGTGGCGATCGATGGACGGCCGCGCTTCGCTCGCAACGACGCGGTTGGTGACCCTATCTCTTAGAGCTTGGCCGGGTCAAAACCCGTGGCCTTGTAGAACTCCTGCAGCGTTTCCTTGCCGACGCGATCGGCCATCTTGATGTGTACCACTGCCATCGCCTTCTTCAGGGCAAAGCGTTCTTCCTTGCTTGGCTCATAAACCGTCGTCTTGCCACTCTTTTTGACACCGGCAAGCGCCAGGTCGTTTTCTTCCTGGGCGATCTTGTTGGCGTAAATGGTGGCTTCTTTCATCGCCTGTTCCAGCTGGCCACGCACGTCAGCGGGCAGACCGTCCCAGAACTTCTTGTTCACGATCACCGCGTAGCCGAGATAACCATGATTCGTGAGGGTGAGGTGTTTTTGCACCTCATGCATCTTTTGCGTATAGAAGTTGGAGATCGGGTTTTCGGTGCCGTCGACCACGCCGGTCTGCAGCGCCTGGTAGACCTCGGAGAACGCCATCACCTGCGGGATGCCGCCGACCGAGCGAATTTCCTCTTCCAGCACCTTGCTTGATTGGATACGGAATTTCTTGCCCTTGTAATCAGCTGGCATCTTCAGCGGCGTATTCGCCGAGAACGACTTGAAACCGTTGTCCCAGAAGGCCAGCCCATGAATGCCCTTGGCATCGAGCTTGGCCAGCATGGCCGCGCCCACCGGGCCCTGGGTGATCTTGTGCAATTCGGCCCGGTCGTCAAACATGAAGGGGAAGTCAAAAGCCTCGAACTCCTTCACACCCAGCGGACCAAATTTGGCCAGTGAGGGTGCCAGCATCTGCACCGAGCCGATCTGCAAGGAAGACATCTCTTCGCCGTCCTTGTACAAGGAGCTGTTGGCGTAGACCTCGACCTTGACTTTACCCTGCGTCAATTCGCCGGCCTTTTGGGCAAAGAACACGGCGGCCTTGCCCTTGGGTGTATCGGCCGCGACAACGTGGCTGAATTTGATGATGGTCTGCGCGCCGGCGCTCAGGCCAACGGCCAGCAAGACACCCGCGATGACGAGTTTCAGTTTCATATGTGCATACCTCAAATGAGTTTGTTGAAAACCGCTCGCAGGGTAACCAGCGCCCGCGGGCCAGGCAACTGTGTCGTTCAACAGTGGGGTTTACCCTGAGGTGTTGACTGGCATCACCCTGCTAGAGAGCGTCACGCATGGCCTGCATCCACGGCAAGCCAATGCGGTTGACCAGGGCCTGATGGACCGGCTCGACCGCCCTGCGCAAGCGCGCGCGCTGGGCTGGCGTCAGGGCGTGGATGCGGGTCGTGCCGGCCTCGCGCAAAGCCGCCAAGGCCGCGCTGTTCTGCGTGTCGGCGATTTGGTTGGCGTAATCAAGGGCTTCACGCAGCGCCTGCGCAATCAGGTCCCGATCCGGGTCGTTCAGGCTGTTCCAGAATCTCTGATTCGCGACCACCGCATAGCCCAGGTAGCCGTGATCGGTGAGGCTCAGGTCCGACTGAACGCGATCCATGCCCTGGGTCCAGAAATTCGAGACCGGGTTCTCGGTGCCGTCCACCAACCCAGAGGCCAGGGCGCGGCGGGTCTCGCTAAATGACAGTGTTACCGGTTGCGCGCCCAGGGCGCGCATCTGGGCGGCAATCACCCGCGAGGCCTGGATACGCATGCGCAAGCCAACAAAATCCTCAGGCGCAAGCAGCGGGCGATTGGCGCTCATTTGCTTGAAGCCGTTGTCAAAGTATCCCAATCCGGTGATCCCCTGAAGACTCAGGCGCTGCAGAAGGCGCTGCCCGAGGTCGCCCTGCGTAATGCGCCGCACATCGGCCACGCTGTCAAACAGAAACGGCAGGTCAAACAACTCGAATTCAGGAAATCCGATGCGCCCGAATTTGGACAACGATGGTGCCAGCATGTCCACCGCCCCTAATTGCAGGGCCTGCATTTCGTCGTGATCACCGTACAGTTGCGCGTTCGGGAAGACCTGCAATCGAATGCGGCCCTGGGTTCGCTGCTGGAGCAGGACCTTCAGGCGGTTGGCGGCCAGCCCCTTGGGCGTTTCCTCCGCAACCACATGCGAAAAGCGCAGCGTGATCTCCTTGCCCTGTGCCGCGCGCGCCGCTGGCGCGGCGAGGGTTGTGGAGACGGCACAGGCGCTCACGCCAAGCAGCCACTGACGACGGTCAGTTTGCAAAGACAGGCCAAAGCGTGACATGCTGGCTATTATGCGAGCCTCGGCTGAACGAATGAACATGGCAAACGACAAATCCACTGCGGCGGACCAGGCACCCGACTTTGCCCTGTTGCAGCAAGCGATGCCAGGACACGCCAACCGCAACCGGCTCACGCTGTTTTGGCTGCTGGGCCTGTCATTTTTGCTGGTGGCATCGGTGGTTGCGCTGGTCTGGTATCTGAATCGGTTCGAGGCCGAAGAGGAGGTGCGCCGCCGCGCCGCGGACGCCCAGTGGCTTGAGCAGAGCGTGCAGTTTCACTTCCGGCGACTCGAACTTGACCTGCTGGAGCTGGCCCGGCAAGCGGCGATGGACGCTACCCCAGCCCGCAGCCCGGGCAAGGACGCGACGGACAGACCCGCCCAGCCCAGCGTGCACGGTGGATTGTTGTGGCGTGAGCCCGGCGTGGTCCTGTCGCACGGCTGGCGCGCTGCCGGCCTGCCCGACGAGGCCGCCGGTGGGCCACAACGCTGGGCAACAGATCAGCGCGCCTATCCGGCCAATGCACAGGCGCTGGCCACACTGCAGGACACGACCCGGGCACTGGGGCGTTCTGCCTATGCCGGCTTGATGCAGCGCGCCGACGGCTCGTCCACGGATGTGGTTTGGGTCGCCGTCCCGCTGTTCGATCGGGGCCAGTTTGTCGGCAATTACCTGGCGGCCCTGTCGCTGCAGCGGGCGAGCGCTGCGATGGTACCGGCGTGGTTTGCGCAAAACCATGTCACGCGTCTGGTCACCGACGAAGACGGCGAAGCGCCAAGCGATGCCATGGGCATCAAACCCTACCGCGCCGCCATGAATCTGCCCGGCACCGATCTGTTTCTGGAGGTGCATCCGAGCGAGCCGCAACCGGCGACAGTTCCGCGCATCTTCTTCCTGGTGGCCTTGTTGTTCCTGGCAGGCATGCTGGTCAGCCTGCTGGCGTTGCGGCGCGACTTCGTCAAGCGTCAGCAGGTGCAGATGCTGTTGCAGGCTCAAGTGGCGCTGCGCCGCGCGATGGAAAATTCGGTAACCATCGGCCTGCGCGCGTGGAACTCGCAGGGACAAATCCTGTACGTGAATCAGGCGTTTTGCCGGATGGTCGGCTTTGAGTTGGGCGAGTTGGTCGGGCGCTCAGCCCCGTTGCCCTATTGGCCGGCCGAGCAGACCGACGAATTGCAGCTGGTGCATCGGCACCTGATTTCCAAAGGCACCGAACAGGCCGGCGTGGAGCTGAAGTTTCAGCATCGCGACGGGCATCTGATCGACGTGCTGATTCATGAAGCGCCGCTGCACGACGCCAACGGTGAACAGCTCGGATGGATGAGCTCGGTGCTCGACATTAGCGAGCGCAAGCGAGCCGAACGGATGGCGGCGCGCCAGCAGGAGCGGCTGGAGGCCTCGGGCCGACTGGTAGCCGTCGGTGAGGTGGCCTCGACCCTGGCGCACGAACTCAACCAGCCGCTGGGGGCGCTAAGCAGTTTCGCCAATGGACTGCTCAACCGCCTGAGCGCCGGGCATATTTCGCTTGAGGAGGTGGTGCCGGTGGTGGAGCGCATGGACCGGCTCGCCGACAAGGCCGGACGCATCATCCAGCGCGTCAACGCCTTTGCCCGGCGCCGCGAGATGTCGCGCGAACGGCTCGATCTTTCGGCGTTCATGATGCGCGCACTTGCGCCCCACCGATCACGCCTTGAGTTGACGCTGGCACAGGCGCCTGTCTGGGTCGAAGCCGATGCGCTGTTGCTCGAACACGCGGTGCACAACGTCGTGGCCAACGCCATGCACTGGGCCTTGCAGGGCAGCGCGGCGCCGCGGGTACGCGTCGCCATGGTCCAGGACGCGGCGGCCGCAGGCATCGCGGTCGGTGACAGCGGGCCGGGTGTGAGTGAGGAGCAAAAGGAGCACATCTTCAACGCCTTCTTCAGCGCCACGCCGGGCGGCATGGGCATGGGTCTGGCGATTTGCCGCTCGGTCGTGGAGGCGCATCACGGCCGTATTGACCTGGGGACGGACCCCGTGCTCGGGGGCGCCCAGTTCACGCTGTGGCTTCCGCTGGCAGGCGTCGGGCCGGTGCCAAGGGCGGTGGTGCCGCTTCATGAAACCGGGCCAACGCCCGATAATGAGGAAGCATGAACTCGGCCATTCACATTGTTGACGACGACCCGGATTTTCGCGAGGCGCTGGCATGGCTGTTCGACTCGCGCGGGCACCAGGCGCAAACCTGGCCCGGTGGGGATGTCTTTCTTGCCGCCGCGCGTTCGCTAGCGCCGAACTGGGGACACGCGGTGGTCCTGCTCGACATCCGCATGGAGCCACGCTCGGGCCTGAGTACGTTTGAAGAGCTCAAGGCCCTGGCCTGCCCGTGGCCGGTGCTGTTCCTGACCGGTCATGGCGATGTCGGCATGGCGGTGGCGGCGGTCAAGAACGGGGCCTGGGATTTTCTTGAAAAGCCGTTTCAGAACAACGTGCTGGTGAACCGGGTTGAAGAGGCGCTGGCGGCGGCCTCGGCAGCCAGCGACGAAGGCCAGCAGGCGCAACTGGTACGCCAGGCGCTGGCCACGCTGAGTTCGCGTGAGCGCGAGGTGCTCGACGAATTGATCCACGGCCGCTACAACAAGAACATTGCCGATCGTCTTGGCATTACCCCGCGCACCGTGGAATTTCATCGGGCCAATATTTTCAAGAAGATGGACGTCACCTCCGCCGTCGAGCTGGCGCACAAACTGGGGCGCTACAGCAGCTGAGCCTGCGTCGGTCGGGTGCCGGGTTGCGCACCCTGGACCATCTGCGGTGCGCTATCAAATGTGTAGCTGCCTGCGCTTGCCAGACGGGCGTTGCGTGATGATTGGCGCAGGGGTCGACCTCATCCAGGCTGAAGCGCCGTGCTCGCCAGGCCTCATGCAGCGACTCCAGTGCAACTTCGATGCCGGTTCTTGGTGCGGTATTGGATCTTGTCACCCGTTGCCACCAGCTTGCCCGAGGCCCGCCGACGCTGCCCGCCTTGCAGCTTCAATTGCGCTAGCGGACTAACTACTGGCTCTGGGATGAACGCGTCCGGGCGTTCCAACACGTTAAGCACGCGGCAGACCCGCACAAAGCCCGACAACCGTGTGGCGGTTTATGTGCGATAAGGCAACCGCAAGTCAACTCATAAGTCAAGCCCGCTTCGGTGATCTCGTCACCAACCCACCCAGCAGCACGCAGCCCAGCGCGGCCACCACAAGCGCAATGCCGGCCCATTGCCACGGTGTGATGACTTCGCCCAGCACCAGCATGCCCGCGCTCAGGCCCACCACCGGCACGCCCAGGCTGAAGGGCGCGACACGGTTGGTTGGGTGGCGCTTGAGCAGGCCGGTCCACATGGCGTAGCCCCAGATGGTGGCGACCCAGCCCAGGTAGGCCACCGCCAGCCACGACGTCCACGCCACGCTGGCCCATTTGGCGCCGCTGCTCCAGGCCAGTTCGACACTCGCCGGGCTCGGGTCAAACAGCAGACTCATGAGCAGGAACGGCACCACGGGCACCAGCGAGCTCCAGACCAGAAACTGCAGCGGCTCGAAGTGCGGGCTGGCCTGCTGCGCCTTGCGCGCAACGATGTTCGACGCCGCCCACATGGCCGCGGCGCACAGGTTCAGCATGAAGCCAGGCACCGTGATGCTGGCGTTGCCAGCGCTGACAAAGTTCATGCCGAAGCAGACCAGGCCGGCCGCTGCCAGCAGCAGGCCGCCGATCAGCGCGCGGCTCATCTTCTCGTGCAGCAGCGCCGCACCAAACAGCGCCGAGAAAAACACCTGCGTTTGCATCAGCACTGAGGCCAGGCCCGCCGTCATGCCGACCTTGAGCGCGGTGAACAGCAAGCCGAACTGCCCCACGCCTTGCAAAAGCCCGTACAGCACAACCCACTTCCAGTGCAACTGCGGCGCGCTAATGAAGAACACCAGTGGCAGCACCGCCAGCACGTAGCGGGCCGCGCCGAGCTGGAACGGCGTGAAGTCGTGCAGCGCGTACTTCATGCCGACAAAATTCAGGCCCCAGATCACGATCACGCCCAGGGCGGCGGCCAGGTCGCTGCCGCTCAGACGGGCTTCACGCATGGCTGCATTGCAAAAGCCGCTTCAGATAGCGCCCGGTATGACTCTGCGCGTTCGCGGCAATGTCCTCCGGCGTACCCACACCCACCACGCTGCCGCCGCCCGCGCCACCTTCCGGCCCCATGTCGATGATCCAGTCGGCGGTCTTGATGACGTCGAGGTTGTGCTCAATCACCACGATGGTGTTGCCGGCATCGCGCAACTGGTGCAGCACCTTGAGCAGCAGGTCGATGTCGGCAAAGTGCAGGCCGGTGGTGGGCTCGTCCAGGATGTAGAGCGTGCGCCCGGTGTCGCGCTTGGAGAGTTCGAGGGCGAGCTTGACGCGCTGCGCCTCGCCCCCGGACAGCGTGGTGGCCGACTGGCCCAGGCGAATGTAGCTCAGGCCGACGTCGAGCAGGGTGCGCAGCTTGCGTTCGATGCTGGGCACGGCCTTGAGAAAGTCGTAGGCGGCCTCGACCGTGAGATCGAGAATCTGCGCGATGTTCCTGCCCTTGTACTGGACTTCGAGCGTCTCGCGGTTGTAGCGTTTGCCAGCACAGACATCACACGGGACGTAGACATCGGGCAGGAAGTGCATCTCGACCTTGACCATGCCGTCACCCTGACACGCTTCGCAGCGCCCGCCCGCGACGTTGAAGGAAAAGCGCCCGGGGCCGTAGCCGCGCTCGCGGGCTGTCGG
>JAKANU010000091.1 GCA_021812315.1 Pseudomonadota bacterium | reverse complement strand
TGAGCCCGGCGCCAAGGCGCAGGCCTTTGCCGCGCAGCCCGACGCGTCGCTGCACGTGCTGGCGCACGTGTTCAAGGTGGTGGTTGATCCCTTCATCGGCAAACTTGGCGTGTTCCGGGTCCATCAGGGCACCATCCGGCGCGACGCGCAACTCTTTGTCGGCTCGGCCAAACGCGCCTTCAAGGTGGCCCATCTGTACCGGCTGCAGGGCAAGGAGCATGTCGAGGTCGCTGACCTGGTCCCCGGTGACATCGGCGCCGTGGCCAAGGTCGAGGACATTGAGTTCGACTGCGTGCTGCACGACTCGCACGAAGAGGACGACATTCACTTGAAGCCGCTGGCGTTTCCCCAGCCGATGCACGGCCTGGCGGTGCAGACACGGCGCAAGGGCGACGAACAGCGGCTGTTTGACATCCTGCACAAGCTCGAGCTCGAAGACCCGTGTTTCAAGGTCGAGCGCCACCCCGGCACGAACGAGACGGTGATCCGCGGCCTGGGCGACATGCACCTGCGCGCCAAGCTCGCGCGCATGCAGCAGCAGTACAAGCTCGAACTCGACACCAGCGTGCCGCAGATCGCCTACCGCGAGACCATCCTCGGCGGCGCCGAGGGCCACTGCCGGCACAAGAAGCAAAGCGGTGGCGCGGGCCAGTTTGGCGAGGTGATGTTGCGCGTCGAGCCCCTGGAGCGCGGCGCCGGCTTTGAATTTGTCGACATCGTCAAGGGTGGCGCCATTCCCGGCGTGTTCATGGCCGCCGTGGAAAAAGGGGTGCGCCAGGCGCTGGCCGAAGGCGTGGTGGCCGGCTACCCGCTGCACGACCTGCGCGTGACCGTGCACGACGGCAAAACCCATCCGGTCGACGGCAAGGACATTGCGTTTACCTCGGCGGGTCGCAAGGCAACCATTGACGCGGTGCGCAAGGCGCGCCCGATCCTGCTCGAACCCATGGTGCGCATCGAGGTCGTGGCCCCGGAGAGCACCATTGGCGACCTGACCGGTGACCTGGCCAGCAAACGCGGCCAGGTCACGGGCACGCAGCCACGCCCGGCCGGTACCGTGGCCATCAGCGGCACCATGCCACTGGCCGAGCTCGGCGACTACCAGGGACGGCTCAAATCGCTGACGGCGGGCCAGGGCAGCTACGGGCTGGAGTTTTCGCACTACGCGCCGGTGCCCGAGGCCACGCAACAGCAACTCGCCGCCAAGTTCAAGCTCGTCAACCTCGATGACGACGCGCCCGGCAGCGCCTCGCGATGAGCATGCAGCAGATCCTGCTGGCCTACTCCACCACCGACGGGCACACGCCGCGCATTTGCCAGCGCATCAGCGAGGTGCTCACCGGGCAGGGGCACAGCGCCACCGTGGTGCCGCTGGCGCAGGCCGGGACGCTGGATCTGGGCGGCTTTGACACGATCGTCATCGGGGCCAGCATCCGCTACGGCAAGCACCAGCCACAGGTCACGGAATTCATCAATCGGTATCAATCCCTGCTTGAGCAAAAAAACAACGCATTTTTCACCGTCAATATCGTCGCCCGCAAGCCCGAGAAGAACCGGCCCGAAACCAACCCTTACCTGATCAAGTTCCTGCGCCAGATCAGCTGGAAGCCCAGGCTGCTGGGCGTTTTTGCCGGCAAACTGGACTATCCGCGCTATGGTTTCATCGACCGGCAGATGATCCGCTTCATCATGCTGATCACCCGCGGCCCGACCGATCCGAAGGCCGTGATCGAATTTACCGACTGGGGCAAGGTCGAGGATTTCGCCCGACAGCTTGCAAAAATGCCATGAACGCCCGGGTTTCTGATGTAGGTCAAACAAGTTGCGACCAAAAATGTGTTTCAATAGGGGCGTCGTAAAGAATCGTAAAGAATCGTAAAGAACCGTAAATGAAGATTCTTGCTCAAGCCTGTGACAGCCACGCCAAGTGCTCGACAGCGACGAATTCGGTGCATTGCCCAAGCCATGAGGTATTGGCGCATTGGGTTGGTTGATGTCAGTTTTTTTGGTTGGAAACAACAAATTTCATATTTTTCTTAGGAGTGTTAGTAAATGAAGACAAAACTGTTGAAGAGCGTATTGGGCGTGTCACTGGCGGTCGCTGGTCTGGCCGCTGGGGCCGGTACCATCGTCGGCTCCAAGCATGATTTTTCAACCCAGGCCTGGACCACCAATGGCCAGTTGTGCGTCGCCTGCCACGCACCGCACAACACGGCGCTGGGCTTGACGGTTCTGTGGAACCACACGCTGTCGACGGCGACCTACACCATGTACAACAATGCGTTCTCGTCGACGATCAACGGCACCGTCGCGGCCGCGCCTGCTGGCGTCTCCAAGCTCTGCCTGTCCTGCCATGACGGCACGGTTGCGGTCAACAGCTTTGGTGGAGCCACTGGTGCCGTCAGCATCGCCGCCTCGGCCAATCTGGGCACCAACCTGACCAACGATCACCCGATCGGCATCACCTATGACGCAGCACTGGTGACTGCAGACGGCGCACTGTGGCCCATCGCGACAACGGCCAACATCGGCACCGGTGGCACCAAGACCAGGGCCGGTACGATCTCGTCGAACCTGCTGTACAACGGCTCGATCGAATGCGCTTCCTGCCATGACGTGCACAACACCTTCACGGTGCCCTTTGCAACGGCCGGTACTTCCGGCACCACCAACAAGCTCGTGAAAATCTCGATGGTCGGCAGCGCGCTGTGCCTGACCTGCCATGACAAGTAAGAGCTGAGCCCGGCTTGCCAGGCCACCGGGTGCGCCGGACTATAATCCGCGCTCTTGGTCTTGCAGCCTCGCAGCAACCCTGTTGCCGGGTGTTCCCTGGGCTGGTCAATTAGAGGCCGGCGCGGGGATCCGCAGCAGGGTTTTTTGTTTATTGAACCTCTGTTTCGAACGCGCCACCCATGACATTGCAACGTTCTCGCCCGTGGTGGCTATTTGCCGCACTTCTGGTACCGGTATTCCTGGCAGCATGTGCGGGTGCACCGCAGCAGCCGGCCGAGCCCGCCGGGGCCACTTTCTACCCCCCGGCACCCGAGCTGCCGCGCATTCAGCATCTGACATCCTTTCGCGGCGAGAATGATTTCGCCGCCAAACTCAGCAGCTTTGCACAATTTCTCGCTGGCGAGGAAAAGGGCCGCTCGCTGGTCACCATCTACGGCGTGGCGATCCATGAAGGCCGCATCTTTGCCGTGGACAGCAAGTCCGCTGGCATCGCCATTTTCGACCTGAATAAACAGCAGTTCAGCGTTTTTGTCGGCACCGGCCGGGGCAAATTCAAGGTACCCATCAACATCACCATCGACAAGGACGGCACTCGCTACGTCACCGACACGGGCCTGAATCAGGTGCTGCGTTTTGACCGCGACGGCGGCTTCCTGGGTGCCTTTGGCGAGCCCGGACAATTCCGCCCGATTGACGTCGCCATCTCGGGCAACCGCCTGTACGTGGTGGATCTTGAGCATGGCGAGGTTCAGGTGCTTGACAAAGTCAGCGGCAAACTGTTGTTCAAGTTCGGCAACGACCGCACCAAAGCAAACACCATGTTGCACCCGACCAACATCGCCATCGCCCCCAACGGTGATGTGCTGGTGGTTGATACCAGCAATTTCCGCATCCGGCGCTTCAGCGCAGATGGCAAGCCGGTGCGCGATTTTGGCGTGGTAGGCGACACCCCCGGGACCTTCGCCCGTCCCAAGGGCATCGCCGTGGACCGCAGCGGCAATGTGTATGTGAGCGACTCGGCGTTTCAAAATGTGCAGGTCTTCAACAACGAGGACCATCTCCTCATGGCCTTTGGCCAGCCGGAAAAGGGCGAGGGCATGAGTCTTCCCGCGGCGGTCAAGATCGACTATGACAACGTGGCGCTGTTCAAGAAGTACGCAGATCCTAATTTCGATATCGAGTATCTGATCCTGGTGACCAGCCAGGTGGCGCCCAACAAGGTCGACGTTTTTGGCTTCGGCCGCATGGCCGGGCTTGACTACACGCCCCGCACCAAACCATAAAGGGATCGGCACATGAAGTGTCAGACGAAGCAAACCCCAGTGGCTCGCGCCATCGCGGTGCTGCTGCTGGCGGGCGGACTGCAACCGCTGTGCCAGGCCCAGCCGGAGTTCGCTTCGTTCAAGTTGACCGGGGCCGAAGGCTTTGTCAGCGCCACATTCCAGACCAACGGGGTGGTGAGCAAGGTGCCGGATCCGGGCAACCAGTTCACCACGCGGTCCGATCAACGGCAAACGGACCTGCGGTTTGAAACCTCGCTGATGACACACAGCTACATCTACCACCCCAAGCTGCTGGCGCTTGATCTTGGTGTCGGTGTCGTATCGGCCTGGGGGCGCTCCGACTATGACGGTGTCAGCAGCAGCAGTCGCGAACCGCTGTACAACCTGAGCGCGCACGCCAGTTTGTTTTCCGATAAGCCGGCACATGGCACGGTGTTTTATGACCATGTGAACACGACCCCCTCGGTGGATCCGGGCGAAATCTTCAACAAGAAGAGCACCCGCTATGGCTGGACCGCGGCGGTCGGAGCGCCATGGAGTCCGGTGTCTCTTGGGCTGGATCTGACGCGCGAACATAACGTCGGCAGCAGTTCGGCGCGCGTGGTTGACGACCAGATCGGGCGGCTGCAGTTCAAGGCCGAACGCAACTTGCCCAACAACGGGCGCACGCAATTCACCTATTACGGGCTGCAGCAGATCTCCGGCTCGGGAAGCCTTAATCTTCCCTTGCAGGAGTCGCATCAGGACCTGAGGAATCTCAGCCTGGACACGCGTCTAAAGTTCGGCCAGGACCTGCCCTACGAAGTCAATAGCCGCATCGATTACAGCCGGCAGGAATACACGCAGGCGCTGAGCCACACGCCGCTGGTACGCGACCTGCGCGTGACGCTTGACTACCACGGTGCCCTGAGCCGTGACGTGAGCACTTTTGCCAACTATCAGTTCAGCCGCACCCGTCAGGACGAACTTGCCAGTTTCAGCGACGGGGCCAACGCAAGGGTCAACTGGGCGGCCGGCAAGGGGCTCAGTCTGGGCGTTGGCACCTTTCTGAACGACGGCAGGGCTCCCCAATTCACCAGCCATACGCACGGCGTTGACGGCTCTGTCAACTACGCGAACGAATTGCCGCTGGGCGGCGTGCAGGCAAGTTACACCGTCCGCTATGAAAAGCGCAACCAGACCGCCAGTGATTCGCAGTTTGCCGTTATCGGCGAGCGCATAGCCTTGCCCAGCACCACGGCGATCGCGCTGTCGCGCCGGCTGGTCACCGCCGGCAGCATACTGGTGCAAAACGCCACTAGGTCGCAGACCTATGTTGAAGGTATTGACTATGCGCTGAGCGTGGTCGGTGTGACCACGCGTGTGCAGCGCCTGCTGACCGGCAATATTCTCGACGGCGAGGAGGTGCTGGTTGACTACTCGTTTGACGTCGGCGGAACCTACGCCGCGAGTCAGACCGACCAGGGTCTCAGCGTGAACTGGTCACTGTCACGCATGTTCAGTCTGTACGCGCGTTACAACAGCCTGGTGCCGCGCCTTGATTCGGGTCAACCCACCGCGCCACTGAACACGGTGCGCAGCCGCATCGTAGGTGCCCGCGCGGATGTACCTCTGTCCTCGCGCATCGACCTGGCTGCAGGCGGGATGATCGAGCGCGAAAACCACGATGAGACAATCGCGCCGTACGTGCGCACTGCGGCCGAGGCCTATCTTCAAGGCGAGTTTCCGCTGGAGTTCTCCAACAATTACCGTCTGGGCACGCGGCGCACCCGCATCACGGCCGACAACCAGTTGCAGGACTCCGACCTGATCGGGTACGACCTGCTGCTGGGTGTGCGCCTGAACTCCGGGCTGAGTTTGAACGCGATTGGCCTGTACGAGCGTGACAACGGCGGCGTGGAGCCACACCTGCGCAAGACGGCCACGCTCAAGGCGCTGTGGCGCTATCGCCGCCTGAGCCTTTCGGCCGACGTCTCGCGCATCCAGGAATCGCAGGGCCTGTATTCACGTGACAACACCATAGGACGCGTGGATCTTCGCCGGGATTTCTGAAGATGGCACGCTCCTTGTTACGTTGCCTGCGCTTACCAACCCGCCTCCTGGCCGCCTTCCTGCTGGCGGCGGTTGGGGGCTGTGCGACGCCACCCGACAGCAAGCCTGACGTGCCGCTGCCCCGTCTCGTCTGGCCCGAGGCTCCGGAGACAACCCGCATCGAATATGTGCGCAGCTTTTCATCGTCCAAAGATCTCGGGCTCACCAAAAATTTCTTGCGTCGGGTGGTCGATCTTATTTTCGGCGAAGCGCCAGAACGCCTGGTTCGCCCGTCTGCGGTTCTTGAGGTTGGCAAAATCGTGTATGTGGCCGACCCGGGTGCACGCGGCGTGCACCGCTTTGACCGTGGCGCCAACGAGTACCGACTGATCCAGGCCGAGGGCGAGTTACCGTTGCTCTCTCCGGTCGGACTGGCGCGTGGCGAAGGCGACAGCGTCTATGTGACCGACTCGGCGCTGGCCGGCGTCTATCTGATCAAGGCGGGTGCCGAATTTGCGACACGCGTGCCGCTTGACCAAGCGGTTGCACAGCCAACCGGCATTGCGTTTGATGCGCAGGCCAAGAGGCTTTATGTGGTTGATACCAAGGCGCACAGCATCAAGGTCTTTTCTGCGCAAGGTGCCTACTTGTCAAGCATCGGTCAGCGTGGCGAGGGCGATGGTGAGTTCAATTTTCCGACCATGCTCTGGCAGGACGCGAAGGGTCGCCTGCTGGTAACGGACTCGCTGAACTTTCGCACGCAGATCTTTGACGCGCAAGGCAAGTTCATCAAGAAATTTGGCCGCATGGGCGACAGCCTGGGTGATGCTCCGCGCCAGAAGGGCGTAGCCAGCGACAGTTTTGGTCATATCTATCTGGTCGACGCGCTGCTCAACGGCGTGCAGATTTTCGACGAGTCTGGCCAGCTCTTGCTCGCCGTGGGCGGCCTCGGCGAGGAGCGGGGCAAGTTCTGGTTGCCAGCTGGCATTTTCATTGGTGGCGACAACACGATTTACGTTGCCGACACCTACAATCGAAGAGTACAGGTGTTTCGTTATGTCGGAGGTCCAACATGAAGCGCATTGTGGGTAAAGTCATGGGGGTAGCGCTGTTGGCGATAGCGACGCTGTGGGTTGCGCAGGCCCCGGCAGCGATCAAGAATACCAAGCATGACTTGTCGGTCAACAGCACGGGCGCAACGATCAAGGCTACGTCTGCTGCGGAGACGCAGATATGCGTTTTTTGTCATGTTCCGCACAACTCTTCCACCGCGGGTCCGTTGTGGAACCGCGCCAACCCTGCGGCACTGCCCGCCTACACGCCGTATACCAGCACAACCATGAATACGACGATGGGCCAGCCCGACGGCACTTCGTTGCTGTGCCTGAGTTGCCATGACGGCACCCTGGCCCTAGGTGATTTGCTCAGCCGTGGTGCAACGCGGGTGGCACTGGCGGGTGTCACCGGCACCGGCACCCTGCCTGCTGGCAATTCCAATGTCGGGCGTGATTTGTCAGATGACCACCCGGTTTCGATAGTCTATGACGCAGCCCTCGCCACCGCCGACGGGCAGTTGGCGAACCCGGCAACGCTGACTGGAAAAGTTCGGCTGTGGGGGACTAAGTTGCAATGCACGTCGTGCCACGACGCGCACGACAGCGTCAACGGCAAGTTTCTGGTGATGTCCAACAACGCCTCGGCGCTGTGCATCGTCTGCCACACCAAGACCGGCTGGGCCGCCAGCGACCACGCGACCAAGACTACAACCTACACGGGGGCCAACATCACGTTCAACGGCACCGTGTACGGTACACCCTGGACACACACCCCAGCAACCCAAACCACGGTTGCAAGCAATGCCTGCGAGAACTGCCACCGCCCGCACACGGCCCCCGGGGCCAAGCGTCTGCTCAATTACCTGAAGGAAGAAGACAACTGCCTAGTCTGCCACAACGGCACGGCCATGACCGGCTTCACCGCCAAGAACAACATTGCGGGCGAGTATGTGAAGGCATCGGCACACACCCAGGCTACCATGAGCCTCACCGCCATCCACGACCCGACGGAAGCGGCGCTTGTGGCCACCAAGCACGTCGAGTGCGTGGATTGCCACAACCCGCATCAGGCCCAAGGCCCCGCGAGCACCAATGCTGCTGGCGTAACAACTCTGGCCGGGCCACTTACCGGCGCGCGCGGCATCGACATCGCCGGGGCGGCAGTGGCACCGGTCACCTACGAGTACCAGATCTGCTTCCGCTGCCATAGCAGCAACAACGTCTCGGTCAGCGGTGTGGTGGCCCGGGTGGCGCGCCAGATCGTTCAGACCGACACACGGCTCGAATTCCAGACCACCAACCCGTCATATCACCCGATTGCTGGCGCGGGCAAAGGCACCAATGTGCCCAGCCTGATTGCACCGTGGGCCACTACCAGCACCATGAAGTGCACGCACTGCCACAACAACAACACCGGGCCGATCAACGGCGTGGCGGGGACCGGTCCCAACGGCCCGCACGCTTCGACCTTTGCACCCATCCTCAACAAGAATTTTGTCTGGACGGACACGGGAACCAACTCCGCCTACAACGCGGCTAACTTTGCCCTGTGCTACACCTGCCACAATGCCACTGCAATCTATCAGGATGCGGGCCCATTTAACAGACACCAAACGCATCTCAACATTGGGGCGTCATGTTCCACCTGCCATGATCCGCACGGCGTCGGCGGCACCGGTACCGTTGCAAACAATAGCCATCTGATCAACTTCAACACTGCGGTGGTGACCCCTTCCGGTGGAATTCTGCGTTACACGAGCACAGGAGTGGGGCGCGGAAGTTGCCAACTGGTCTGTCACGGACAAAATCATAATCCACTCACTTACTGAACTGACGACGTTCGATGCAGCATACGAGAACCAAAATGAACATGAAATTATCCGCTTGGACCCTCGCCGCTGCGCTGCTATTGCCCCTGGCTGCACAGGCTCAGGCGCCGGCCAAGGCGCCGATCAAAGACCCCGAGTTCTGCCTGACTTGTCACGACGACCTGACCGATGAAAAGGTCGTGCACCCGGCGATCAGGAACGGCTGCCTGGACTGCCACACGAATCTGGACGCCTCCGTGCGCCCGCACAAGAACAGCGGCAAATTACCCCACGGGCTCGACGCCAAGCAGCCCGACCTGTGCCTGAGCTGCCACGGCAAGCTGGTGGCCAACAAGAAGCTCAGGCACCCGGCCATCGACATGGGTTGCACCGGTTGCCATGACCAGCATTCAGGCAAGAACCCCAGGATGCTCAAAGCGCTGCCGCCGGATTTGTGCTTCAAGTGCCATGACAAGGACGACTTCAATGGCAAATTCGTGCACGGGCCGGTGAAGGCCGGGCAGTGCGTCACCTGTCATGAGCCGCATGCCTCGGACAACGCGAATCTGCTCAAGAAGCCTGGCGCGCAGATGTGCCTGGAGTGCCATGACGATATCAAGGACGCGCCGCATATGCTGGCTGGCTTCTCCCGCAAGGGGCACCCAATTGGTGACGAGAAGCGCCCGCAACCAACGGCCGACCCGCTGCGCAAGGGCAAGCTCTTTTACTGCGCGAGCTGCCACGAACCACATCGCAGCGACTTCGACAAGATGCGCCGCTTCGACCCCAATCTTGGCATGGGCGTGTGCCAGAAGTGCCACGACAAGTAGCGGGACGCACGTCAACGACCGGACGAAGTCGCCGCTACGCGGCGACCTGGGAGGGCGCCGCAGCCCCTTACTTGGTATTTATT
>JAKANU010000090.1 GCA_021812315.1 Pseudomonadota bacterium | reverse complement strand
CAGTCTTGGGATGACTATTCCGGCCGGTCCCAGGCGCGTAACGGAGGATGACTTGGCTGGAAGATCGCTGTCCGCGACAATGACCCCATGAAAACCATTTCGTTAAGACCCGGCAGAGAGCGCTCGCTGTTGCGCCGTCATCCGTGGATTTTCGAGTCCTCGATCGCGCGCGGCAGCGCCGACACCGGTGAGACGGTACGCGTGGAGTCGCACGAGGGCGGGTTTCTGGCCTGGGCGGCGTTTAGCCCGGCCTCTAAAATCCGGGCCCGGGCCTGGAGTTTTGATCCGGCGCAGCGCATCGACGCTACGTTTTTCATAGCTGCCTGTGCAAGCGCAGTGCGCGCCCGGGGCCGATTTGATGTTCAAAGCGACGCGCTACGCCTGGTTCACGGCGAATCCGACGGCCTGCCCGGCCTGATCGTCGACCGCTATGGTGACACGCTGGTGGCGCAGTTTCTCTCGGCCGGTGCCGAGCGCTGGAAAGTGGTGCTCGCCGATGCCCTGCTGGCCGCCACCGGCCTGTCCAAATTGTATGAGCGCTCCGACGCCAGCGCTCGCACGCGCGAGGGCCTGCCGCTGCTCAGCGGCTGGTTGCGCGGCAGCGGCGCGACCGATCTGGTGCTGCGTGAACATGACTGGCAATTGGCGGTCGATATTGCCGCCGGGCACAAGACCGGGTTCTATCTGGACCAGCGCGACAACCGCAAGCTGTTTGCCCAGACGGTGCAGCGCCTGAAGTGCCAGAGCGTCCTCAACTGCTATTGCTACACGGGGGGCTTCAGCGTGGCGGCCCTGCATGGTGGCGCCGCGCAGGTGATCTCGATTGATTCCTCGGCCCCAGCGCTTGAAAAAGCCGCTGCCAATCTGGCACTGAACGGATTTGCCGCGAGCGGCGCCACCTTCATGGACGCCGATGTGAACGCCTGCCTGCGCCAGTTTGGCGAGCAGGGCCGGACTTTTGATGCCATCGTGCTTGATCCGCCCAAGCTCGCACCGACCGTGGCGCACGCCGAGCGTGCCGCGCGCGCCTACAAGGATATCAACCGCCTGGCGTTCAAGCTCCTGGCGCCAGGCGCAGTGTTGTTCACGTTTTCCTGCTCGGGCGGCATCGGCGCCGACCTGTTTCACAAGATTGTTGCCTCGGCCGGGCTGGACGCTGGCGTTGACGGCTATATCCTGGAGCGCCTGGGCGCTGCGCCGGATCATCCGATGACGGTGCAGTTTCCCGAGGGCGAATATCTCAAAGGCTTGATCGTGATGCGCAAGTGACCAACGGGCTCGCCCGCTACACTTGGCAGTTCACGAATTTGCATCGACGAAGACCCACCATGAGCCTCATACCTGCCACCATCCTGACCGGCTTTCTCGGCTCGGGCAAAACCACGCTGCTAAAACGTGTGTTGTCCGAGGCGCACGGCCAGAAGATTGCGGTGATCGAGAACGAGTTCGGCGAAGAGAACATCGACAACGACATTCTGGTCTCCGACACCAAGGAACAGATTATCCAGATGAGCAATGGCTGCATCTGCTGCACGATCCGTGAAGATCTGCGCGAGGCGCTGCAACTGCTCGCCGCCAAGAAGCGCCAGGGCCTGCTTGATTTTGACCGGGTGGTGATCGAGACCACCGGGCTGGCCGACCCGGGGCCCGTGGCGCAGACGTTTTTCATGGACGACGAGATTGCCGAGAGCTATCTGCTTGATTCGGTACTGACTCTGGTTGACGCCAAGCATGCCCAGGCGCAACTCAGCGAGCGCCAACAGGCGCGAAGGCAGGTTGGCTTCGCTGATCAGATCTTCATCAGCAAGGCCGATCTGGTGTCAATCGAGGAAGTCGACGCGCTCAAGCACCGCCTGCAGCACATGAATCCGCGCGCACCACAAAAGGCCGTGCAATTTGGTGAAGTGCCCATCAACGAGGTGTTTGACTTGCGCGGCTTCAACCTGAATGCCAAGCTCGACATCGACCCGGACTTTCTCAAGGAGGAAGAAGCGCACGAACACCATGCCCACGAGCATCATGATCATGACCATGGCGGGCATTGCGATCACCCATCGCACCAGCACGGCGGCGGACATCACCATGACGACGACGTGAAGAGCTTCGTGTTTCGCTCGCAGCGTGCCTTTGACCCGGCCAAGCTGGAGGATTTTCTCGGTGCCGTGGTCAACATCTATGGGCCGCGCATGCTGCGCTACAAGGGCGTCTTGCATATGAAAGGCACCGAGCGCAAAGTCATTTTCCAGGGTGTGCACCAACTCATGGGCAGTGATCTGGGGCCGGTGTGGGCAGAGGGTGAAACGCGCGCCAGCAAAATGGTGTTCATCGGCATCGATCTGCCCAGGGACATCTTCCTGCAGGGCATGGAGCAGTGTCTTGTCTGACCTGAGATCGAGCCCCCGCGATGGCGTGCCCATGCCGCGTCGTGCCACCAAGATTGTTGCCACGCTGGGCCCGGCGTCGAGCGAGCCGGCCTTGCTTGAGCAGATGATTCGCGCGGGTGTCAATGTGGTGCGGCTGAACTTCAGCCACGGCACGTCGCAGGACCACATCGATCGCGCCGCTCTGGTGCGCGAAGCCGCCAAGCGCGTTGGTCGCGAGGTCGGCATCATTGCTGATTTGCAGGGCCCGAAGATAAGAGTCGGCAAGTTTGCCAAGGGTCGGGTGCTGCTCGAGCCGGGGCAGAAGTTTGTGCTCGACGCCGCGCGCACGGAACTCGGTGATGTTCAGGCGGTGGGACTGGACTACAAGGCGCTGCCGCGCGAGGTCAAGGTGGGCGATGTGCTGCTGCTCAACGACGGCCTGATTGTGATTGCCGTCGATGCGGTCAGGGGCGAGGCGATTCACACCACCGTCAAGCTCGGCGGTGAACTCTCGAATAACAAGGGCATCAACAAGCAAGGCGGCGGACTGAGCGCACCGGCACTGACCGCCAAGGACATGGACGACATCCGCACTGCGGTGGCCCTTCAGGCCGACTACGTCGCCGTGAGTTTTCCCAAGAGCGCCACGGACATGGAAATGGCGCGCCAGCTGTGCAACGTGGCTGCGGCGGAACACGGACACCGGCCCGGGCTGATCGCCAAGATCGAGCGCGCCGAGGCGATTCCGAAGTTGCTCGAAATCCTGCTCGCCAGCGACGGCATCATGGTCGCCCGTGGCGATCTGGCGGTGGAGGTTGGCAATGCCCTGGTGCCGGGCCTGCAAAAGCGCATGATCCGGCTCGCGCGTGACCACGACAAGGTGGTGATCACGGCCACACAAATGATGGAGTCGATGATCACCAACCCGGTGCCCACGCGCGCCGAGGTCAGTGATGTCGCCAATGCCGTGCTCGACGGCACCGACGCGGTGATGCTCTCTGCCGAAACCGCCACCGGCAGGTATCCACTCGAGACCGTGATCGAAATGGCGAAGATCTGCCACGCCGCAGAAGGCCACGAGGACTTCAAGCTCGAAGCAGATTTCACCGGCAAGACTTTCAAGCGCATCGACCAGTCCATCGCCATGGGGGCCTTGTTTACTGCACATCACCTTGGCGCCAAGGCCATCGTGGCCATGACCGACAGCGGTGCCACCGCCTTGTGGATGAGTCGCCACCTGATTCAGGTTCCGATCTATGCGCTGACCGCCAAGGTCACGACGCAGCGCAAGATGACGCTGTACCGCAACGTGCGCCCGCTGTTCATCGGCACCAGCGCGGACCGCGATACCGCACTTGCCGAGGCCGAAATCTACCTCAAGACGCGCGGCATCGTGCAGTCGGGCGACATCTACGCGATCACCTGCGGTGAGCCGATGGGCGCGCCAGGAGGCACGAACATGCTCAAGATCTGTCAGGTTTCCTGAGGCTGGCCTCATGAAGCTGATCCAGCCCAATCGCGCCACGCGAAGTTACCTGCAGCATTTGAGCGCGCCACCGCAAGTGGTGTTCCCGCTTTTGTGTCCGGTGCGCGAGGCCGACTGGATCGAGGGTTGGGACCCGCTGTGCGTGATCTCGCGCTCCGGTCTGGCGGAGACCGACTGCGTGTTTGTCACTGCAGCCAGTCCGGCCGATGCCATCTGGTACATCACCCGCCACGAGCCGCAAGACACGCTGGTGGAGATGATCAAGATCACACCCGGCGTGACGGCGTGCCGCCTGCGCATCAAAGTCAGCCCCGCGCCGGGCGGCTCGCAGGCGC
Organism: Pseudomonadota bacterium; assembly: GCA_021812315.1. Lineage (GTDB taxonomy): Bacteria > Pseudomonadota > Gammaproteobacteria > Burkholderiales > Burkholderiaceae_C > Rhodoferax. The sequence continues at coordinate 5,649 of JAKANU010000090.1, read as the reverse complement.
TGGTGACCTACAGTCATACCAGCCTGGGGCCGCAGGGCGACGTCTTTGTGGCCTCGTTTACAGAAGACTTCTACCGCGAGATGATGCAGAACTGGGAAGAGCGGCTGAACGCCTATCTTCGGTGCGCCGCGGGCGCGTCCGGCGCAGCCTCCGTATAATCGGGGCATTCCGAGGAGCGATGCAGTTCACGCCTGTGAACGAGGCTCGGATTGATGCAACGGCGCTCACCCACGGTTCTTGTGCGGTGAGTTCTGCCAAAGGCCCCGCGCCACCCGTGGTTTTTCAAATCTGACTTTGGAGAGAACCATGCGCGTTGATCGATCGACTAGCACTGAAGACTACAAAATTGCCGACCTGGGCCTGGCTGCCTGGGGTCGCAAGGAACTCAATATCGCCCAGACCGAAATGCCCGGACTGATGGCGATTCGGGAGGAATTTGCCAAGAGCCAGCCGCTCAAGGGCGCGCGCATTGCGGGCAGCCTGCACATGACGATCCAGACCGGCGTGCTCATTGAGACGCTGCAGGCGCTGGGCGCGCAGGTGCGCTGGGCCTCGTGCAACATCTTTTCCACGCAGGACCACGCCGCGGCCGCGCTGGTGCAGGGCGGCACGCCGGTGTTTGCCTACAAGGGCGAGACGCTCGCCGACTATTGGGACTACACGCACCGCATTTTTGAATTTGGTGGCAAGAAGGGCAGCGCCGCCGAAGGCCCGAACATGATCCTCGACGATGGTGGCGACGCCACACTGCTGATGCATCTGGGCGCACGCGCCGAGAAGGATATCAAGGTGCTGGCCAAGCCCGGAAGCGAAGAAGAAGTCTGCCTGTTCAACGCCATCAAGGCCAAGCTCAAGCTCGACCCCACCTGGTACAGCCGGCGCCTGAAGAACATCATCGGTGTGACCGAGGAGACGACCACCGGTGTGCACCGCCTGGCCGAGATGTCAGCCAAGGGCGAACTCAAACTGCGCGCGATCAACGTCAACGACTCGGTGACCAAGAGCAAGTTTGACAACCTGTACGGTTGCCGCGAGTCACTAGTGGATGCCATCAAGCGCGCCACCGACGTCATGGTCGCTGGCAAGGTCGCCTGCGTGGCCGGTTACGGCGACGTCGGCAAAGGCTCGGCGCAGGCACTGCGTGCGCTCTCGGCGCAGGTCTGGGTCACCGAGATCGACCCGATCAACGCACTGCAAGCGGCGATGGAAGGGTACAAGGTGGTGACCATGGAATACGCCGCCGACAAGGCTGACATCTTCGTCACCTGTACCGGCAACAAGAACGTGATTGCCTACCGGCACATGGCAGCGATGAAAGATCAATCAATCGTCTGCAACATCGGCCACTTTGACAACGAGATCGACGTCGCCTCGCTGGCCAAATGCAAGTGGGAAGAGATCAAGCCGCAGGTCGACCATGTGATCTTTCCGGCCAAGGGCAAGCAGGCGGCCAAGCGCATCATTTTGCTGGCCAAGGGCCGACTGGTGAACCTGGGCTGCGGCACCGGGCATCCGAGCTTCGTGATGAGTTCGAGCTTTGCGAATCAAACCATCGCGCAGATCGAGTTGTTCACCAAGCCCAAGGACTACAAGGTTGGCAAAGTCTATGTACTGCCCAAGCACCTCGACGAGAAAGTGGCGCGACTGCACCTGAAGAAGGTGGGAGCGATGCTCAGTGAACTCACCGACGAGCAGGCCGCCTACATTGGCGTGAACAAGGCCGGACCGTACAAGAAGGACAGCTACCGGTACTAGGCCGACGCCGCTGCCCCATGCGCATCGATCAACTGCTGGTGCATCGCGGCCTTGCCAGCACGCGCTCGCAGGCGCAGCGCCTGGTCGCTGCCGGCGTGCAGTGGCGCGACTGCGAAACCTGGCGGCCGGTGGTGAAAAATGGTGACGAGGTACCGGGCGACGCGCCCGTGCGCTTGCTTGACGACGCCGAGGCTCGCTACGTCTCGCGCGGCGGCCTCAAGCTCGAAGCTGCGCTGAAGCAAGTCTGCTTGCCGGTGTCCGGACTGGTGTGTCTGGATGTCGGCCAAAGCACCGGTGGTTTTACCGATTGCCTGTTGCAGCACGGCGCCGCGCGTGTTGTTGGCATCGACGTCGGCAGCGCCCAGTTACACCCGAATCTGCGCCAGGACGCTCGCGTCCGCTGCCTCGAAGGGGTCAATGCGCGTCATCTCGACGCTACCGATTTGATAGCTGCTTACGCAGACGGGACGAGCGTTGCAGGCCAGTTTGATCTGATTGTGATGGATCTTTCGTTCATTTCTCAAACCCTGGTCTTGCCCGCTGTGTTGCCCTTGCTGAAAATTGGCGGCACACTGCTCAGCCTGGTCAAACCGCAGTTTGAACTGCAGGCGGCCCAGGTGGGCAAGGGCGGAATCGTCAAGGACGCCTCACATTACCGCACCGTCGAGCAGCGCTTGCGCAGCGCTTGTATTGCGCTGGGTCTGGTGGTGCAGGCCTGGTTTGACTCGCCAATCGCGGGCGGCGACGGCAACCGCGAGTTTTTCATCCATGCCACCAAACCGAATGGAAGGCTGCCATGAATCTGTCCAAGACCCTGCCCATCAGCATTGAATTCTTTCCTCCCAAGACGCCCGAGGGCGTGGAAAAACTTCGCCTGGTGCGCCAGAAGCTGTATGCCCTCCAGCCTGAGTTCTGTTCGGTCACCTTTGGCGCCGGTGGCTCGACGCAGGAGGGCACTTTTGCCGCCGTGCGCGACATTCTCGCCGAGGGCATGAATGCGGCTTCGCACCTGTCCTGCATTGGTGCCACCCGGGTCACGGTGCGTGAGCATCTGGCGCGGCTCAAGGAAATGGGGGTGCGCCGTCTGGTTGCGCTGCGCGGCGATTTGCCCAGCGGCTACGGCACCGGTGGCGAGTTTCACTACGCCAGCGACCTGGTGGCGTATATCCGTTCGGAAACGGGCGACGACTTCCACATCGAAGTGGCCGCTTACCCCGAGGTGCATCCACAGGCCAAATCACCAGGCGGCGATCTGCAGGCCTTTGCCACCAAGGTCGCCGCTGGCGCCAATTCGGCCATCACGCAATACTTTTACAACGCCGACGCCTACTTCCGGTTTGTTGAAGACGCGGACGCCCTGGGAGTGAGCGTGCCGATCGTGCCGGGCATCATGCCGATCGCGAGTTCGACGCAACTGATGCGTTTTTCCGACGCCTGCGGCGCCGAGATCCCGCGCTGGATTCGCTTGCGGCTGCAAAGCTTTGGTGACGACTCGGCCTCGATCCACGCCTTTGGTCTGGATGTTGTCACCAGCCTGTGCGAACAGTTGCGCGCCGGGGGCGCGCCGGGCCTGCACTTTTACAGCATGAATCAGAGTGCAGCGATTCTTGAAATCTGCGCCAGACTCAATCACCAGGATCGGCCCGAGGAGGGCGCGGCCGTAGAACTTTCGTAACGAGGCATCAACGGGATGCATTCAGCTCGTGCTGCGCCCTGGGGCATTACCTCCGGGCCTGATCGTATTGGCCGCATTGCGCTGGCACCTGTGGTGGGAAGGGCAACAGCAATCCCGACCCACCGCCGCACCGGGCCGACCATGATCTTGATGTCGCGGCTCAACTTGGCGACCAACCCCAGCAGCTTGGCTTCGCTGACACCACGGAACTGTCCTCTGGTGCAATTTGCTTGTATTCGCTCATACGCCTTTTACCTGATCTCCCTGACTCAGCAGCCACCAGCGCAACTGCGGTGTGTCAGGTAGTCGGGCTTGCAACCTGAACCACCCTTCGGGTTCAGCGACTTTGGTGAGCACCTGATCGGCGGTCAACCTGCATTCCGCCAGATACTCGGCCAGCCCTCCTGAAATACAAATGTCAAGGTCGCGCATCTTGCCGTCACCAAAATCACCATGACCTTGTGCCAGGTAGGCAGGCAGATTGAAATCGGCTTGCCTGATCATTGGATTCAGGGTGTTGGTGGCTTTCTTGATTCGATGCAAAGCCAAATGCCGCATGTCCGCGTAGTCCCAACAGGTGCCAATGAGGTAAGTCATTTGTCCACGATGAATCATGGCGTGGGGGTGGACCGTCATGGTCTGGCCCTTCTTGCCGGTCATGCTGTCATAGGTGATTTCCAACTGCGTTTCCAGCATCAGAGCATCACTCACCTCCCTGTGAACTTGCGGATCCACGGCCGGCGCAATGAGCGCCTGTGTCGGCAGCACCGCATGGACCTTGTCGCGCCAACCGGCCAAAGTGTTGTGCGACTTCGCGCTATCCAAAACCTGCACAGCGCGATCAAGATAAGGCCGCAGCGCGTCAAACATCTGTGGTGGCAGCATGGGACCGATGTAGTCCTTCACCATTGCCAGCAACAAGGCATCAGACACGGATGGTGTCGGTAGGGTCAACGTGGGGGTGCGCGCATCCCATGACCAGAGATAGGGTTCTTGGCTGGTGTCTGAGACAACCGGAAATCCCGCTTCAATCAGACCTTGCAGATCGCGCTCGATGGTGCGCCGTGTTACCTGGTAGCCCGCGTCCGCAATGCGCTCATGGATGGACTTGCTCGTAACGGATGCCGGGTGCCGTGGAAGTATCTGCATGATTTGCCAATGACGCATCAGGGTGGCGCGCATATTCGTGGTTGGCATTTCTGTCCCATCAAAGATTGCGACTCATTTTGTCGGACTCTGGTTTAGCATGGTAGCCGTTCCGGACATCAATCAGGAGGAAGGTCACATGCCAATCGGCCTGTTCATGAATTACGTCATATTTCGCAAGGACAGCCTAGTCAAAGCCCGTGAACGGATTTCCAGCGTTGGCGATATGGAGGCGCTTGACTACGTCAATCGCTTGCTTAACTTGGAGGAAATACAAGATGAGCATTTGGTAGGCGTTGAAAGCATGGCGCCCTTTGATGAGGACGAGCTGGTTTTCTGGCAGACGCGCCTCGGACTGATCTGGCATCAGAACGAAAACTGTGTGGACCTATATTTCCCGTCCAAGCACTGCGAACGAGCTACCTGGCTTGAACATGAAGCCATCAATGACGATGTGGGTCACACGAACCGTCGTTCACTTCCGATTTGGGATGGGTATCGAATGGTTGGTGACAAGTCGCGGGATGTTGTTGTTCGGAATTTTGAAAGTGCCACAGCTAGAAAGCCGATGCCCTTTCCTGAAAGTGCCTGCACTGTTGACCCGGCGAATTGGTGTCTAAATTGGGATGCGGCAATTTCAATTTGTCCAGACATAGCCCGTTGGCGACCTCTGCCAAAGACTGACTAAATCGTATGGACAGACTGAGATGCCCACCAACACTAGAAGTGGCTCCGCAAAACTGAACAGCGCGATAAGTGGAAATTCCGGGCATGATGCCGGGCCGAGGAAGGCCTGGCGAGAAGGAGTTTTTGATGGTCAAGAAGTCAGCGCGACGCACCCGTCGCACACATACGCCCACGTTCAAAGCCCGGGTCGCCCTAGCGGCCTTGCGTGAGGACAAGACGATGGCAGAGCTTTGCAAGCAGTTCGAGTTGCATCCCAACCAGATCAGCGAATGGAAGAAACAATTGCTGGAAAACGCAGCCAACGTCTTTGGCGGCTGCATTGGCAAGGAAGAACCCGTCAACCTGGCGCCACTGCACGCCAAGATCGGCCAACTCACGCTGGAGAA
>JAKANU010000089.1 GCA_021812315.1 Pseudomonadota bacterium | reverse complement strand
CACACCAGATGGTAGCGCTCGTCAGCGAGGGGTACAAAGTCCAGGCCAGCGGCGCGCGCCGCAGCTTCAATGCCCAGACCGGCGTCGCGATGTCCCGCAGCCGCGGCGTGTGCCACGGCAGCGTGTGAGGGTTCCGTGTCCTCGTAGCCATCGATATCGCTGGCAGGCGGACCATAGCGGCTGAGCAATTCATCCAGCACGACGCGCGTGCCCGTGCCCAGAGCGAGGTTGGCAAAGCGCGCGTGGCGCTGCGCCACATCTTGCAGTGATGCCAGGCGCAGCGGATTGCCTGGCGCCACCATCAGACCCTGTGTGCGCCGGGCAAAGCCGATGATCTTGTGCCGACCCGGCCGCAGCAGCGGCTTGTATGTGCGTTCGGTCAGCGTCCTGCGGCCGGTATCGAGCAGCGTATGAAAGCCGGCCATGACACAGCGACCCTCGTTGAGTGCGCGAATGGCGTCGACACTGCCACTAAAGCGGATGTCGAGGTGAAGTTGTCCGTGCGCCTGCATCAGGGCGTGCTCGCGCAGCGCCGAGAGAGCATCATCGTGGCTGGCGTAAAGCGTGACGACATGCGCCTGATCGTCAAAGGCGACGGCAAAGGCGCGCTCCAGGTCACCGCGCAGTGCCTCAATTTGCGGGGCCAGTCTGGCCTGCGCCTGACGCTCGGCCCAGAGCAGCTTGGTGCCAAATTCGCTCAGACGGGCCGACTGGCCCTTTTCCCAGACCAGCAATTCATTACCCAACTCGGTTTCCCAGCGTTTGAGTTCGCCCCAGACATGGCGATAGGACAGATCGAGCGCGCGTGCTGCCGCCGATATGGACCCATGCTTGGCGACCGCTTGCAGCAGGTCGATCAGGACGTTGCGCACCAGCGCGGGACGTGCGTCGCGTGAGAGCGAGTAGTGGAACTGGAGCCTATGCACGGGGGTTCATATTGCAGGTGTTTGCATCGACCCGTACGATAACCCAACATGAGCTCATTCACCGACAGCGCGGCCACCGCGCTGCAACTCGTCGTCTCCCTGGACGCGGAACTGCTTGCTATCGTAGGACGCTCACTGACCGTGAGCGCGCTGGCCTGCGCGCTGGCCTGCGTCATTGGCCTGGCGCTGGGCGCCTGGCTCGGTGTGGCGCGCTTTGCCGGGCGGACGGCCGTACTCACGCTGGTCAATACCTTTCTCGCTGTGCCTTCGGTCGTTGTCGGTCTGGTGGTGTATCTGATCCTCTCGCGCAGTGGCCCTCTGGGCTACCTGGGCTGGTTGTACAGTTTCAAGGCCATGGTGCTGGCTCAGGCAGTTCTGGTGCTGCCGGTGGTGACTGCGCTGACGCGCCAGGCGGTGGAAGACGTGGAGCTCACGCACGGTGAACAACTGCGCTCGCTCGGCGCCGGACCGACAATTCGCAGCGCCCTGCTGGCCTGGGATGAGCGTCATGCGCTGCTCACCGTGATCATCGCGTCCTTCGGGCGCGCTATCTCGGAAGTCGGTGCGGTGATGATCGTGGGTGGCAACATCGACGGCTTCACGCGTGTCATGACCACCGCCATCGCGCTGGAGACCAGCAAGGGCGATTTGCCCCTGGCACTGGGTCTGGGCCTGATTCTGCTCAGCGTGGTGCTGTTGCTCAACGTCTTGATCGGTTTGGTGCGGCACTGGCGCGAGCGCTCCGAGGGCGTCGAGGCGGCTCGGCGCGTGACGCAGCCGATGTTCGGGGCCGGCTCGTGACGCCCGTCTTTGAACTGCTGGGAGCGGGTGTGGATTTCGGTCGCGGCAAGCATCCGCTGCGCGCGCTCTCGGATGTTTCGTTGACGATTCATTCCGGTGAGAGGGTCGCGCTGGTGGGCGCCAACGGTTGCGGCAAGAGCACCCTGCTGAGGGTCCTGCACGGCTTGGCGACAGTGACGCATGGTCAGGCACGGCGCGACTTGCGGCTGCGCCAGGCCATGCTGTTTCAACGGCCGCATTTGTTGCGCATGACCGTGCAAGGCAATATTGCGCTGGGCCTGTGGCTACGTGGCAGGTCATGGAGCGATGCCAAAGGCGCTGCAGTGCGTGCGCTCGCGCGTGTCGGGCTGCAGGAACTCGCGCTGAGAAATGCCCGTGAACTCTCCGCCGGACAGCAGCAGCGTGTGGCGATGGCGCGGGCCTGGGCTCTGGATCCGCAGGTGTTGCTGCTCGATGAGCCCACCGCCAGCCTGGATCCGCACGCCAAGCGTGAAGTCGAGGCTCTGATGCACGAATTCGCCGATGCGCAGCAGGCGCCGACACTGGTGTTTGCCAGTCACAACCTGGGGCAGGTCAAGCGCCTGGCCAGCCGCGTGATTTATCTCGAACACGGACAAGTGCTGGCGGACTTGCCGGTGGCGGATTTTTTTGACGGCGCCTTGCTGCAAAAGCGTTTTGGCGCCGCCCATCTTTTCGTGAAAGGCGAACTTGTATGAAATTGTTGGAGTCATTTAAGGCTGCGGAGCTTGTCAGATATGCGCTGGCAGCTACGATATTTGTAGCAAGCATGGGTTCGCAGGCGCAATCGATTGTGGTGGCGTCAACCACTTCGACGGAGCAGTCCGGTTTGTTTTCGTACTTGCTGCCCGAGTTCAAGAAGGCCAGCGGCATCGACGTGAAGGTCGTGGCACTGGGCACCGGTCAGGCGATCGACATGGGTCGACGCGGTGACGCCGACGTGCTGTTCGTACACGATCAGGTGGCCGAGGAGAAGATCGTCCGTGAGGGCTTTGCCGTCAGGCGCTATCCGGTCATGTACAACGATTTTGTTCTGATCGGGCCGCGCTCCGACCCGGCCGGGATCAAAGGCCAAGACATTGTGCAGGCGCTGGCCCGGCTGTCGGCGGCCGATGCCGAGTTCATCTCGCGGGGTGACCGCAGCGGCACCAACGCTGCCGAGTTGCGCTTCTGGAAACTCGCTGACCGGGCCGATCAGAAGGGCCGCGGCTACAAGGAATGTGGCTGTGGCATGGGTCCGGCGCTGAACATGGCTTCGAGCTCGAACGCCTACGTGCTGGCTGATCGCGCGACCTGGCTCAACTTCAAGAACCGAGGGCAGCTTGGTGTGCTGGTCGAAGGCGACAAGCGACTATTCAACCAGTACGGTGTGATGCTGGTCAATCCGGCCCGGCACCCGCATGTGCACGCGGTCGAGGGTCAGAGGTTCATTGACTGGCTGATTTCCCCGGTCGGGCAGGCCGTGATTGCGAGCTACAAGATCGCCGGCGAACAGCTGTTCTTTCCCAACGCTGAAAAATGAGCGTGGCTGGGTGCGGCGTGCCCGGCCTACTCAGCCGAGAATGGCCATGCCCTTGATCTGGGCAAACACGCGCTGACCTTGCTGGAGCCGCAACGCGCCGGCCGAGCGTTGCGTGACGCGCGCCAGCAAGGCGCAACCACCCACGTCGAGTCCGACCATGACCTGACCCGGGCCATCCTCGTGCAGCCCGGTGACAGTCGCGCTCAGGATGTTCAGAATGCTGGTCTGACCCGGCGGCTGCAGCGTCAGGCTGACATCGCGCGCCTGAACGCGCAGTTGCAGTCGCCGGCCGATGCGGCTCGCGGCCTGGGGCAGCAGCAGCACGCCGGCGGCGAAGCGCAGGGTGCTGATGTGATCATTGGCATTGTGACTCTCGACGGTGGCATCCAGCATGGCGGCGGCAGCGTCGCCGTGCGCCAGGGGCAGATCCAGACGGGTCAGCATCTCGTTGACGGCGCCATAGGCCCTGATGTGTCCGTCCTCCAGCAGCACCAGGTGATCGGCCAATCTGGCAATTTCGTCGAGAGCGTGACTGACGTAGAGCACGGCCATGTCGAGCTCGCGGTGCAGCCGCTCCAGATAGGGCAGGACTTCGGCCTTGCGCGCGCCGTCAAGCGCCGCCAGCGGCTCGTCGAGAAGCAGGATGCGCGGGCTGGTGGCCAGGGCCCGGGCGATGGCCACGCGCTGGCGTTCACCACCCGAGAGTGCGTCGCAGCGTCGCTGCATCAGGTGCCCGATACCCAGCAACTCGACGGCCTGCTCCAGCGATACGTGGCGCTGTCCGGGCGGCACACGCTGCATGCCAAAGGCGACGTTTTGCGCCACATTCAGGTGCGCGAACAGATTCGCTTCCTGAAACACGTAGCCAACTGCGCGCCGGTAGGGCGGCAGGAACAGGCCTCGGGCGTCATCCTGCCAGCATTCGCCCTGAATGCTGATCTGGCCGCGTGCGCGCCGCTCCAGACCGGCGATGGTGCGCAGGCAACTGGTCTTGCCGCAGCCCGAAGGTCCAAACAGTGCGGTGACACCGCAACCGGGCAGATCCAGATCCAGGTCCAGCGCAAAGCCCGGGTAGTCGAGCCCGATGCGTGCCCGCACATGTTGCTGCTCGTTCATCACGCGCGGTCCCGTGGCTTGCCGCGCTGCGGGTTCAGACCATACAGCGCCAGCAGGGTGACAAACGAAAACAGCAGCATTGCGGCGGCAAGCCCGTGAGCCTGGGCATATTCCAGCGCCTCGACATGGTCGTAAATCTGCACCGACAGCACGCGTGTCTGTCCCGGAATGTTGCCACCGATCATCAGCACCACGCCGAACTCACCCACGGTGTGCGCAAACCCCATCACCGCGGCACTCAGATAGCCGTGCCTGGCCTGGGGCAGGACGACGCTGAAAAAACTGTCCGCCGGCGATGCGCGCAGTGTGGAGGCAGCCTCCAGCGGCGCCTCGCCGATGGCTGTGAAGGCGTTCTGCAAGGGCTGAACGACGAACGGTAGCGAATAGCAGATGGATCCGACCAGCAAACCGCCAAAAGTGAAGGGCAGAAGACCCAGTCCCAGCGCCTGCGTGGCGCGCCCAACGGGGCCATTCGGGCCCATTGCAACCAGCAAGTAAAAGCCGACGACCGAGGGCGGCAACACCAGGGGCAGGGCCACCAGAGCCGAGACCGGGCCCTTGAACGCCGAGCGCGTGCGCGCCAGCCACCAGCCCAGCGGCGTGCCCAGCAGCAGCAGCACCAGCGTGGTCAGGCCGGCGAGCTGAAGCGTGAGCAGCACAGCGCCCCAATACAAGTCGGGCATCACCGGCGCACCTTAGTCGCTGTCATAGCCGAATGAGTGCAGCACCGCCTGGCTGGCTGGCGTTTTCAGAAACGTCAACAGCGCCCGGGCCGCAGCCTTGTCGCGTCCAGGCGCCAGCAGTATGGCGTCCTGGCGCAAGGCTTCGTATAGGTGCTCGGGGACCATCCACAACGAGCCTTCGCGTAGGGCGCCATTTTCGACAACCTGCGATAGAGCGACAAAGCCTAGTTCGGCGTTGCCCGTGGCAACAAAGCTGTAGGTCTGGCCGATGCTTTGACCGATGACAAACTTCGGACGGAGCGTTTCGAGCAGGCCCAGGCTGCGCATTGACTGCTGCGCGGCCGCACCGTATGGCGCCAGCGCCGGTGCCGCCAGTGCCAGGTGCTTGAACTGAGCGCGCCTTAGAACGTCACCGGCGCCGTCGACCAGGCCCGGGCGCGCCGACCACAAGACCAGTTTGCCCACCGCGTAGGTGAATCGCGTAGGGCCCAGCGCCAATCCCTCGCGCGCCAGCCGGGCCGGCGTATGTTGATCGGCAGCGAGCAGCACGTCAAACGGGGCACCGTTGCTGATCTGCGCGTACAGCGCCCCCGTGGCGCCGAACGCCAGCGCGACGTGGTGCCCGGACTGACGCTCGAACAGCGAGGCGATCTGCTTCATGGGCGCGGCAAAATTCGACGCCACCGCTACGGCGATTGACTCTGCTTGAACGCCCGTGTACAACAGCCAACTCAGGGCGACGCTGATCGCCTTGCACCACAATTGCGTCATGGGGCGTGCGTCCGGGAAGACGTCGGCGAAGCAGGTAGCGTGGTCTGTGGCATAGTTTCGGGTGAACCGTTGAATCGTTTAATCTATCGCATTTTGCTGACTTTGAGGGCACTCGTTGGAAACTAGGTCCGAGCGACGCGCCCGCTTGCGTCAACCGCAGCCATCGATGCCATCCCGGCCGCGACGGGTCAAGGCAGCGTTCATTTGGCCGTTTGCGCTGGTCCTGGCCTTTATCCTGAGCGCCTTTGTGACCGCAGCCTACTTTCAGCAGGTTCAGGTGCGCGATCGTGCGCTGGCCGATCGCATGAGCGCGGTTTCCAGACTTCTTGAGCAGAAACTTGGCAAGGACACGAACCTGATGGAGGCGGTGCTTCGTACCTTGATGCAAAACCGTGAGGTTCAGGCGGCTTTGGCCGACCGCGACCGCGAATCGCTGTTGCGCAAGGTTGGCCCCCTGTTTCAGACCTTGCGCACCGACCACCGCATCACGCATCTGTACTTCAATGGCCCGGACCTTGTCAATATTTTGCGTCTGCACAGCCCGGGTGAGTTTGGTGACCTGATCAATCGCGAAACGATGAACAAAGCGCGCGTGTCCGGACGCGTGGCCCAGGGCCTGGAGCTCGGGCCCCTGGGGACACTGACGCTGCGATTGGTGGTGCCGTGGCGCGCACCCGAGCGTCTACTGGGTTATCTCGAAATTGGCGAGGAAATCGGTGATCTCGTTGAGGAAATCCATGAGACGCTCTCGGTCGACCTGTTTGTGCTGGTTGACAAGGGTGTAATGCTTCCCGAGCAGTGGCAGCATGGCATGGCGCTGTTCAAGCGCGAGGGCAGCTGGGATCGTTTTGGTTCGCGCGTGTTGATTGCACAGACCGCTGCGCAGGCCCCGGCTTCGCTCGATGATCGAATCCTTGCCCGCCTAAGTTCCGGAGGCTCCGAGGTTTTGCGCGACGGCGATCGCATCGTGCATCTGGCCATGCTCCCGCTGGACGATGCCAGCGGCAGACGCCTGGGTGACTTCGTCCTGGTGCGCGACATCACTGCGCTGCAGGGTGCCTTCATGAAATCGATCATGACCGTGACCCTGTTGAGCATGCTGGTTGGTGTCGGCGTGTTGAGCCTGTTCTATTTTGCGCTCGACCGTGTGGAGAGGGACTACCGGCGCCAGTACGAGCTTGAGCATCAACTGCTGCGGATGGGCACCGAATACCAGCGTATGCTGCAAATCGAGAAGCTTTCGGCGCTGGGCACCATGGTCGGGGAAATTGCCCACCAGCTCAACAACCCGCTGGTTGGTGTGGTGAATCTGGCGCAGTTGGCGCAACGCGAGGCGGATGATCCGACGCAAACGCGCGATTTGCTCAAGGAGATCGAGCGTGCCGGTGCCGACTGTCACTCCTTCATCGAGTCAATGTTGCGGTTCGCCAAGGTTTCGAACTTCGAGAGCCGCGCCACGGACATGACACAAGTCGTCGAGGAAGCTGTCCTGCTGTTCCGCCAGACCGAGCGTCGGCGCCTGCCGGTTCAAACCAGCTTGCCCGATCCTGCGGTGGTACTTGCCGTCGATCCGATCCTGATCCGCCATGCCCTGTTCAATCTGCTGACCAACGCGGCTCAGGCTACGCCGGGCGAGGGCGCCATCATCATCGGGCTCGAACCCGGCGCACATGCGCACACCGGCGCGCCGGGCTGGATCCTCTCGGTCACTGACCACGGCGTGGGGGTCGCACCCGACATTCTGGACAAGATATTTCTACCCTTCTTTACCACCCGGGTAGAGGGTACTGGTCTGGGTCTGCCGGTGGTGCAACACGTCGCCCTGGTGCATGGCGGCTACGTCAGCGCCACCGTCCGGCCTGAGGGTGGCACGCAATTTGCTGTCTGGTTACCCCAAACCCCCGTGCTGGCCCAGACAAATCATGCCAACCCGTCAAAACCCGTTGCCTAAGGTGCTCGTCGTTGACGACGACCGCTACACGCGCGCGCTGATTGAGCAATTGTTGCGCAAGACGGCCGAGGTGCATCTGGCCGGCGACGGCGCGCGGGCGCGCGAACTGTTTGCCCAGGACGATTTCAATTTGGTGCTGATGGACCAGCGTCTGCCCGGGGACAAGGGACTGGATCTGCTGCGCGAGTTTCGCCTGCAGCGGCCGCGGCAGGTGGCGATTCTGATGACCGGCTATGCCGACGTCCGTGACGCCGTTGCGGCGCTGCGTGAGGGTCTCTTCGACTACCTGAGCAAGCCCTTCCATGACCTGGAGGCGCTGGAAGCCACCATCGGCAAGGCGCTTGAACTCGACGCCGCCTATCGCGAAATCGACGTACTGCGTTCGCGGCTGGCGGGCAGCGCCTCAGGTGCGCCCGACGTGATCGGTCAAAGCCCGGCCATGGAGCGTCTGCTCGGCCAGGTTCGCCAAGTCGCAGGCATCGATACCACGGTGTTGCTCGAAGGAGAAAGCGGGACCGGCAAGGATGTGATCGCCAAGCTGGTTCATGCCTGGAGCGCCCGTTCGCAGCGGCCCTATTTGACGGTGAATTGCGGGGCTTTGCCCGAGTCCTTGCTCGAGAGCCTGCTTTTTGGCTACGAAAAAGGGGCCTTTACCGGCGCCAGCCAGGCCACTGCGGGCTATTTTGAAAAGGCCGATGGCGGCAACCTGTTTCTCGACGAAATCGCCGACATGAGTCCCAAATTGCAGAGCAGCCTGCTACGGGTTCTGCAGGATCACAGTTACTCACGCATTGGCAGCACCCAACAGCGCAGCACCGATTTCAGGCTGATCTGCGCCACCAACCGGTCACTGGCGGGCGAGGTCAAGGCCGGGCGTTTTCGCGAAGACCTGTACTACCGGATCAACGTCGTGGCACTGACCCTGCCACCGCTGCGTGAGCGCAGCGGCGATATCGTGCGTCTGGCGGTGCATTTCCTGGAGCGCTACAACCATAGATTTGGCAAGCAGTGCGGGCCGTTTACTCCGGCCGCCGTGCAGGCGCTCGAGAGCCGCAGTTGGCCGGGCAATGTGCGCGAGTTGCAGCATTGCGTCGAACGCGCAGTGGCGCTGCAAAGCTCTGGCCCGATTGATACCCGGCACCTGGGTCTGCTGGCCGACGACCCCTTGCCGACCCTGAGCGCCGGGCAATTGCAGTCGCTGGCGTATCAGGAGGCCCGTGGCGCATTTGAGCGCGACTATATGCATCGCCTGCTGAATGCGGTTGGCGGCAACATGTCAGAGGCCGCCCGTACCAGCGGGATTCCGCGGCAGAATCTCTATGTGAGGATGAAGCGTTGGGGTATTGTCATTGAATAGCGACAACTGTCGCTTATTTATGACGGTTTCTTGCCTCTCTTGCCGCTTTTCGATCGACAATCCGCGGTGACGGCCTCGGGCTCGTTGTTGACAAGGCGGTCCAAGCCAAGGACTTGAAGGGTTGCGAGAAGGAATATGCGGCGGTGATCGAAGCCTGCAACAGTTGTCATGAGGCGATGGGTCGCGGCTTTATCAAAGTCGTGAAGCTCAAGGTACCGGCAGACCCGGGCATCAACTACAAGCTCAGGTCCGAGCCGGGCGCAGTGCCGAAGCAATCAGGCAGGACGATTCGCCTGCGGCATCGCTTTTGCATTTCCCATTAGGGTTAGCCCTAGGCCGTATCGGGGCCGGCGGTCCAACAATAGCTATGTACGACCGTTCATAGGCATGGCGTGCTTGCTGTGCCTTTACCCTAGGAGAGACATATGCAAAAGATGTTGCACATCACTGCAGACAAATGCACAGGATGTTTGCAATGCGAGATGGCCTGTTCTTTCGAGAACTATGGCACCTTCGCCACCGCCAAGTCGCGCATCAAGGTTTTTGATTTTCATCACACCGGCAAAAAGGTGCCCTACACCTGCACCCAGTGTGACGAGGCGTGGTGCCTGCACGCCTGCCCGGTCGAGGCGATCAGCGTGGACAAGGCCAGTGGCGCCAAGGTGGTCAACGATGTCACCTGTGTCGGCTGCAAGGTCTGCACCATCGCCTGCCCCTTCGGCACCAGCAATTACGTTGCCGAGACCGGCAACGTGCAACAGTGCGACCTGCATGGTGGAGAGCCGGC
>JAKANU010000088.1 GCA_021812315.1 Pseudomonadota bacterium | reverse complement strand
CATCACGGTCAACCTTGCGCCGGCGGATCTGCCCAAGGATTCGGGGCGCTTTGACCTGCCCATCGCGCTGGGCATTCTGGCTGCCAGCGGACAGATCGACGCGCAACGGTTAGCAGGGTATGAATTCGCCGGCGAGCTGTCGCTCTCTGGCGAGTTGCGCCCGGTGCGCGGCGCCCTGGCCATGAGCCTGGCGCTGCATGCCGGTCAGGTTGCACCCCGGTTGGTGTTGCCGGCCGGCAGCGCCGAAGAGGCCGCCCTGGTGCCGCAAGCCGAGGTCTATCGGGCGCGGCACCTGCTTGACGTGGTGCAGCACTTCCTGCCCCCTGCGGACACGCCCCCACCCCAGACGGAAGGCTGGTCGCGGGTCACCAACAGGCCGCTGAGCACGGCCGTCCAGTACCCGGACCTAGCCGATGTGAAAGGGCAATTCGGCGCCAGGCGAGCGCTGGAAATTGCTGCTGCCGGCGGCCACAGCCTGCTGTTGTCCGGCCCGCCGGGATCCGGCAAGTCGATGCTGGCACATCGATTCGCGGGCTTGCTGGCAGACATGAGCACCGAAGAGGCACTGCACAGTGCGGCACTGGCCAGTCTTGGCGGCAGCTTTTCCCTGCATCGGTGGGCACGGCGGCCAACCTGCACTCCACACCATACGGCCAGTGCGGTCGCCCTGGTGGGCGGCGGCTCACCGCCGCGGCCTGGCGAAATCTCGCTGGCGCATCACGGTGTGCTGTTTCTCGATGAATTGCCGGAATTTCCACGCGCGGCGCTCGAGGCCCTGCGCGAACCCCTTGAAACCGGGACCATCACCATTTCGCGCGCGGCGCGGCGCTGCGAGTTTCCGGCGCATTTTCAATTGATCGCAGCCATGAACCCCTGTCCTTGCGGCTATCTTGGCTCGGCGCATCGAAGCTGTCGCTGCACGCCCGATCAGGTCGCCAGGTACCAGGGTCGAATCAGTGGCCCGCTGATGGACCGCATTGATCTGCATGTGGAGGTTGGCGCCGTCGCACCCTCGGATCTCCTGCATGCCGACCCCGGCGAATCAAGCGCCTGCGTGCGCGCCCGAAGCACGGCCGCCCGCGAACGTGCGCTGGCGCGCCAAGGCAAGACCAATCATCGACTGCAAGGTCAGGAACTTGACCGGCACCTATTGCTTGACCAAGCCGCGGCAAAGTTCCTGAACGCCGCTGCCACACGCCTGGGCTGGTCGGGCCGCGGTACGCACCGGACGCTGAAAGTTGCGCGAACCATTGCCGACCTCTGCGGTGCTCACTGCGTCCTGGTCACGCACCTGGCCGAGGCCATGCAATACCGACCTGTGCGCGGCGCAACCGGCTAGCCATAATTAGGGAATGCAAGATGTGCCGCAACACGACGCCCGCCTGGTTGGCTGGCTGTCGCTCGCGCAGTTGATCAGTTGGGGCAGCATCTTTTACACCTTCGCCCTGCTGATGGAGCCGGTGGAGCGTGAACTCGGGTTGACCCGCGCGCAGTCGTCTCTGGCATTCAGTCTGGCCCTGCTGGCCGAGGGTCTGCTGGCCTATCCGGTGGGTCGCTGGATCGACCGTGGCCACGAGCGCCGGGTCATGACTGGCGGTTCGCTGCTGGCCGGCGTCTGCCTGACACTGCACGCCAGCGTGACCAGCGCACTCGGGTTTTACGCTGTCTGGATTGGCCTGGGAGCAGCCATGTCAGCGGTCCTTTATTCGCCGGCATTTTCGGTCGTGACACGCCGCTTTCCGAACGACTTCCGCCGCGCCATCATCACCATGACCTTCTTGGGCGGGCTTGCCAGCACCGTCTTCATTCCGCTGACTGCCTGGTTGATCTCACACTGGGGCTGGCGTTATGCCCTGCTTGGCCTGGCCGCCTTGCACTGGCTGGTGTGCGCGCCCCTGCACGCCCTGATGCTGCGCAACGCGCCCGGCCCCTTGCCCGGCAGCAGCGACCGTCAGGAGACACAGGTCACGAGCGGGGTAGCCCCCTACCTGCGCAGCGCGCCCTTCTTGTTGATTGCCGCCTTTGTGATCCTGATGATGGCGGTGACGGTGGCGTTGCCCGCGCACATGGTGAGCCTGCTGCGCGAAAACGGTTTGAGCGAGGCCTGGGTCATTGCCGTGCCAGCCAGCATCGGCGTCATTCAAGTGCTGGGGCGCCTGCTGTTGTTCTTCTTTGAACACCACTTCGACTTGCACATGGCAAATCGGCTGATCCCCTGTCTGATTCCCCTGGGACTGCTGGCCTTGCTGGTAGCGCCCCTGTCGCCGGCGATGCAAGCCTGGGCGGTGTTGTTGTTTGTGCTGCTGTATGGCATAGGCAACGGCATGCTCACGATTGTCAGGGGCACCGCGATGGCGCAATACGTCAACCGCGAACACGTGGCCACGCTCAACGGTGCGTTGGGTCTGCCAATGGCGCTGGCGCGCTTTGGTGCGCCGCTGACCCTGGGCCTGCTGTGGACGCCGCAGTCGGGCTACACTAACGGACTGTACTTGCTGCTTGCGTTGGGCGTCCTTGGTGTGGCGGCCTTGATGCTGGCACAACGCCACGCAATCACGCCGATCCCGCTACAAATTCGGCGCTAGCAGGCGGCGCAATTCCGGCTCGCTCATGTCTCGCCGCGCCGCCAGGTCTTTGAGCTGATCGTCACCAATCTTCCCGACGCTGAAGTAGCAGCTCTCGGGATGACCCAGATAAAACCCGCTGACGCTCGCTGCCGGCAGCATCGCCAGGCTCTCGGTCAGACGCATGCCGATGTCGGCGCACTGCAGAAGTGCAAACACGCCTGTCTTGGCGCTGTGGTCCGGGCAGGCCGGATAACCAGGCGCTGGCCGGATAC
Organism: Pseudomonadota bacterium; assembly: GCA_021812315.1. Taxonomy (GTDB): domain Bacteria; phylum Pseudomonadota; class Gammaproteobacteria; order Burkholderiales; family Burkholderiaceae_C; genus Rhodoferax. The sequence continues at coordinate 7,134 of JAKANU010000088.1, read as the reverse complement.
CTGTGTATTGCTCGGCAATCAACTCCTCGGGCGTCAAGGCCTCCTGCGCCGCGTAGCCCCACAAGTCGGTGCGAACACGCTGGTGCAGACACTCGGCAAACGCCTCGGCCAAGCGGTCTGCCAGGGCCTTGAGCAGAATTGCCGAGTAATCGTCATGCGCATCGGTAAAGGCCTTTTCACGCTGTTCGACGCCAAGACCGGTGGTGAGCGCGAACATACCCGCGTAGTCGGCCGCGACGCCCTTGGGTGCGACAAAATCGGCCAGGCAGCGACTGGGCCGCAGGATGCCGTCCACCACCTGTTTTTCGCTTTGCTGGCGCAATCCGTGCCAGGTCAGAGCCACCTCACTGCGGGCCTCATCGGTGTAGAACTCGATGTCGTCGTCATTCACCGAGTTGGCCGGGTACAGGCCGAGCACGGCGTTAGCCGTTAACCAGCGGCCGTCCACCAAGCGTTTGAGCATGGCCTGCGCGTCGGCATAGACACGTGTCGCCTCCTTGCCCACCAGATCGTCCTGCAGGATCTGTGGGAAGCGTCCGGCCAGATCCCAGGTCTGGAAGAACGGCCCCCAATCGATGAAGCGGACCAGCTCATTGAGATCGAAGTTCCTGAAAACACGCCGGCCTATGAATTTGGGCCGGGTCGGCGTGAAGGTCTTCCAATCCAATTTGGCTTTGTTGGCGCGGACCCTGGCCAACGGCCACACGGGTGCCTGCTTTTTCGAAGCATGCTGCTGGCGCACCCGGTCATAGTCAGCGTCAAGATCGGCAATGTATTGCCCCACCTGATCGGACAGCAGCCCCTGCGCTACGCTCACACTGCGCGAAGCATCAGGCACGTAGACCACTGGCCCTTCGTAATACGGGGAAATCTTGACCGCCGTGTGCACGCGGCTGGTGGTGGCGCCGCCGATCATCAGCGGAATCTTCCTGATGCGAAAGTAATCGTCCTTCTGCATCTCACCGGCCACATACTGCATCTCTTCGAGGCTGGGGGTAATCAGGCCCGAAAGGCCAACGATGTCAGCGCCCTCGACCTTGGCGCGGGCCAGAATTTCATGGCAGGGCACCATCACACCCAGGTTGATGACGTCAAAGTTGTTGCATTGCAAAACGACCGTGACGATGTTCTTGCCGATGTCATGCACATCGCCCTTGACCGTGGCAATCACGATCTTGCCCTTGGTCCGCACATCGCGCCCGGCCACCTGGTCCAGGCGCTTTTCTTCTTCGATGTAGGGAATCAAGTGCGCTACAGCCTGCTTCATGACCCGCGCACTCTTGACCACCTGGGGCAGGAACATCTTGCCCTGGCCAAACAGGTCGCCCACGATGTTCATGCCCGCCATCAACGGGCCTTCAATCACGTGCAGCGGCCGGCCGCCCTTGGCCAGCACCTTCTGATAGGCTTCTTCGGTATCGGCCACGATGAAATCGGTCACGCCGTGGACCATGGCGTGGCTCAGACGCGCTTCGACCGTTGTGGGCACCTCAGCGGTGCCGCGCCAGGCGAGCTTTTTGCTTTCGTCTTTCGCAACGCCTTTGGCATTTTCAGCAATCTCGACCAAGCGCTCGCTGGCATCAGCGCGGCGATTGAGGACCACGTCTTCGACGCGCTCGCGCAACCCTGGCTCCAGATCGTCATACACGCCCACCATTCCAGCGTTGACGATTCCCATGTCCATGCCCGCGGCAATGGCGTGGTACAGGAACACCGTGTGAATGGCTTCGCGCACTGGGTCGTTGCCGCGAAAACTGAACGACACGTTGGACACGCCGCCGGAAACCTTGGCACCGGGCAGGTGTTGCTTGATCCAGCGCGTGGCGTCGATGAAGTCCACCGCGTAGTTGTTGTGCTCTTCAATGCCTGTGGCAACGGCGAAAATGTTGGGGTCAAAAATGATGTCTTCCGGCGGAAAGTCAACCTCGTCAACCAGGATGCGGTAGGCGCGCTCGCAGATCCCGATCTTGCGCTCATAAGTGTCGGCCTGCCCCAACTCATCGAAGGCCATGACCACCGCCGCCGCACCATAGCGGCGCAGCAATTTGGCCTGGCGCTTGAACTCCGCCAAGCCTTCCTTCATGCTGATGGAGTTGACCACCGCCTTGCCCTGCACGCAACGCAACCCGGCCTCGATCACGCTCCATTTGGAGGAATCGATCATGAGCGGCACACGCGAGATGTCGGGCTCGGACGCGATCAGGTTCAGGAACCGGACCATGGCGGCCTGGCTGTCGAGCATCGCCTCGTCCATGTTGATATCGATGATCTGCGCGCCGTTCTCCACCTGCTGGCGCGCCACCGAGAGCGCCTGCTCGTACTCGCCGCCCAGGATCATGCGGGCAAACGCTTTGGAACCCGTCACGTTGGTGCGTTCGCCGATGTTGACAAACGATGCTCTTGGCGACCAATCTTTCGCGCCACCCCCAGGCTCATCCGCAGCACCGATGAGCACCGGCTCGAGCCCGCACAACTTCATCGGCGGCATCGCCCGAGCGGACATCAGGCGGTCTCCCCGTAGAAACGCGACGCCCTCAGCGCGCGCGATGCATGCCCATGTACTGCCATATTGATCGCGTTGATATGCTCCGGCGTGGTGCCACAGCAACCGCCGACGATGTTGACCAGACCGTCGGCGGCAAACTCACGCAGCAGGCGCGATGTGACCTCGGGCGTCTCGTCAAAGCCGGTCTCGCTCATCGGATTGGGCAAGCCTGCATTCGGGTAGCAGCTGACAAACGTGTCGGGCGCCGCCCGCGCGAGTTCCTGCAGGTAGGGTCGCATCAGCGCAGCACCCAGGGCGCAGTTCAAGCCAACGGCCAACGGCCGCGCGTGACGCACGCTATACCAGAAAGCAGTCACGGTCTGGCCCGACAGGATGCGCCCGGAGGCATCGGTCACGGTGCCGCTGATGATCAGCGGCAGGCGCTCGCCAGAGGCTTCAAAATATTCATCGATGGCAAACAGGGCGGCCTTGGCGTTGAGCGTGTCAAAAATGGTTTCCACCAGCAGGGCATCGGCGCCACCCTGGACCAGCGCCTCGGCCTGTTCGTAGTAAGCAGCGCGCAACTGCTCAAAGTTCACGTTGCGCGCGCCAGGGTCGTTCACATCGGGGCTGATGCTTGCCGTCTTTGGCGTTGGCCCCAACGCGCCGAGCACAAAACGCGGCTTGTCCGCCGTGGAGAACTTGTCGCACGCTGCACACGCGAGCCGGGCCGAGGCAAGGTTCATCTCCACGGCCAGTTCACTCATGTCGTAATCAGCTTGCGCAATCGTCGTGGCGCCAAAGGTGTTGGTCTCGATCAGGTCGGCACCAGCAGCGAGGTAGCTTTCATGAATGCTCGAGATGACGTCCGGGCGCGTCAGCGACAGCAATTCGTTGTTGCCCTTGACGTCCCGGTGGAAATCCCTGAACCTCTGCCCCCGGTATTGGGTCTCGTCGAGTCTGAAGCGCTGGATCATCGTCCCCATGGCACCGTCGAGGACCATGATGCGCTCCCGCAATATGGCAGGCAGGGCAAGGCCGCGGGTGTATTCGATGGGCTTCATGGCTGGGTCGTGTGCAAAGCGCCGCGCCCCTAGCGCGGCTCGGCTTCGCCCTCGGAGCTCGGGGTTGTTGCGTCGATCAACGCAATGCGCTGATTGAGCCGGCGCAACTGGCGCTCAAGTCGGGTGTTGGTGATATCGGCGTAAAGCGATTTGATCAGCAATACGATGGCCGCGCCCAGCAGCAGGGCCGCCGGAGGGTAGCTGATGCCGACCCAAAGCGCCATGCGGTCGATCAGGCCCGGCCACAGACCCAGCAGCGCCGCTGCGGCTGCGATGAAGATCCAGAACAGCGCGTGGGCGATGTAGATGTGGTCGCGACGCAGCAAGTACAGGATCGTCAGCGCCAGGCCAAGACCAAGCAACGCGGTGGTGATCTGCAGGTTGACCATCATGGCTTGGCGCGACGTTGCGCTGTCGACGCATCGAGTTGCTGGCGCAACTGCAGATAATTGGGGTTGCCGGGTTCGGCGCTCAGGGCCGGCTCGAGGTCCTTCGCGCTGGCATCGGTCTCACCCTGAAAATAATGGGTCAAGGCGCGCGCGTAGTAGGCCGCCCCGGTGGCACGCCTGACGATGGCGGCGTCGAGAACGCTCAGCGCGGCGGCATATTCCCCGGTCTTCGTGTAGGCCATCGCCAACCCGATCTGGTAGCGTTGCTGATCCGGGCTCTGCTGCGCCAGCAAGCGGTAGCTGGCAATAGCTGCAGCAAAATTTTCACCGGCCATGGCCGCTTCCGCCTGCCGCTGCCTGGTGAATTGAGCCACCGCCTCGGCTTGCGGGAGTTGCAATGCATGCGAAAAGCTATCGTAGGCCTGGCCAAACCGGCCCAACGCGTACTGCGCCTCGCCGCGCTGGTAATACAGGGCTGGTTCGGTAAATCCTTTCGCTTCGGCCTGCGCGAAGTTGTCCAGCGCCTGCGTGTATTTCTTGAGCTGCTGCAGACTCACGCCAATGCTGAAACGTGCCGAGCCCAGCGGCTCGCCCAGCGCCTCGGCCTGGCTGAACAAGCGCAGCGCCTCCTCGTAGTTGCCACGGTCCAGCGACTCCGCTCCAAGATTGAGCAAGGCACGCCAGCGCCCCACGGCATTCGCTGGCGCCTGACGGTCAAGCTTGTTGCTCGCGTCTAGCCATGCCGTGGTCGGGGTTTGCAAACTGGCGATGCGCTCCAGGCTAAAGCCGGCCAGCAAGGCGACTACCAACACACCGACGCCGTACAGCGTCTTGCTGGTCTGCCCGACCCACGGCAACGCCAGCAGGGCGGCCAGGGGAAAGGACCACAGGTAGCTGCGATACAGCACAAACGGATCCTGCAGCCAGACGGTGCTGAATTCCGTAACATAGAGCAGGCCCGGCAGGGTCAGGCCAAGACCGATCAGGCCCAGGGCGCCGCCGCGTCGCACGACCAGCCAGGCAGCACCAGCCAGCACGAGCACCCAGGCGAAGGCGCCCAGCAGTTGCGCGCTCCACAGCGTCAGCGGAAAGGCCGGGCGAATGTCGATGGACATCGCACCGACCCACGGCACGAGCCAGATCAGACCGTAGCGAAAATACAAACTCGCCTGATTGATGACGCTCAGGATATAGACCTGCTGACTGATACCCGGGCGCTGCTGTTCGAGCTGCAGCGCATAGGCACGCGATGTCTCATCAAAGACCGTGCCGACCATGGCGCCATAGCGGCTCAACAACAGAGCGCCAACGCCGGCGACCAAGACACCTGCAACCAGACTCACGCGCAGCACTTGCCCCCAGGGCGGGCGTCTGACGTAGACAAACAGCGGCACCGCCAGCAATGCGGCGCTCACCGCATGTTCCTTGGCACCGACCGCGAGCAAATAACAGGCTGCGGCCAGCACATGCCAACCGCGCTGGTGCCTGACCAGGGCGCGCACATAGGCCCAGCAGGCAAGCACCACCAGCAAAGTGGCCATCAGGATGGAGCGCTGAATCAGGTAAGCGACCGCGTAGACAGCCACCGGATTGAACGCCCACATCGCTACCGCCAGAGCCGCCGCCCACGGTAAGGACGCGGTGAGGGCAAGCCCGTCGCTGTCGGCTTCCCAGCGCGTCAGTTTGAGCAAATCCAGAACCAGGGCGTAAAGCGCCAGCGCCGTCGCAATGTGCAAGCCGATATTGAAGACGCGCTGCTTCCACCAGCCCTCGCCAAACATGCTTTGCAGCCAGACAAAGCTCCCGTACGACAGGAGACGCGGCTTGAACTGCCAGAGGCTGCCATACTGACCGAAGATCGTCCCGTCGGTAAGACGCGCATCGTCAAAGATCAACTGATTGTGAAGCCCGAACGCATACAAGGCGCCCAGACCCAAAGCCAGTGCGCCTGCGTACAGCAGCGTGAATCGTCGAAGCATCATCCCTGGTGTCTGTGTTGCGCTTGCAAGTCCGATAAGGATTCATTGTAGGTGCGGCATCCGGAGCCTGCCCGTCGGTCAGCGCAAAGTCACACGCCAAGTGGCGCTTCAGAGCGGCTCACGTGTCAGCAAGTCTGTGCAAACAACTCGCGTCCGATCAGCATGCGGCGTATTTCGCTGGTCCCGGCACCGATCTCGTAGAGCTTGGCATCACGCCACAGGCGGCCCAGCGGGTAGTCGTTGATGTAGCCATTGCCGCCGAAGATCTGCACGCCTTCACCGGCCATCCAGGTTGCCTTCTCGGCGCACCACAGGATCACCGAGGCACAATCCTTGCGCACCTGACGCACGTGCTCGGTGCCTAGCAAATCGAGATTCTTCGCCACCGTGTAGGCAAACGAGCGCGCCGCCTGCAGCACCGTGTACATGTCGGCCACCTTGCCCTGGATCAGCTGGAACTCGCCAATGCTCTGCCCAAACTGCTTGCGGTCGTGGATGTAGGGGATGACGTTGTCCATGACCGACTGCATGATACCCAGCGGACCGCCGGTGAGCACCGCGCGCTCGTAGTCCAGACCGCTCATCAACACCTTGGCACCGTTGCCAACGCCGCCGAGCACGTTGGCCGCAGGCACTTCAACGTTGTCAAACACCAGTTCGCCGGTGTGTGAGCCACGCATGCCGAGTTTGTCGAGCTTCTGCGCAATACTGAAACCCTTCATGCCCTTTTCGATCAGGAAGGCGGTGACGCCGCGGGCACCGAGTTCGGGCTCGGTCTTGGCATAAACGACAAGCGTGTCGGCGTCCGGACCATTCGTGATCCACATCTTGCTGCCGTTGAGAAGGTAGTAGCCCCCCTTGTCCTGCGCCTTGAGCTTCATGCTGATCACATCGGAGCCGGCACCGGCCTCGCTCATCGCCAGGGCGCCAACGTGTTCGCCCGAAATCAGTTTCGGCAAGTACTTGCGGCGCTGCTCAGCGCTGCCATTGCGGTTGATCTGGTTCACGCACAGGTTGCTGTGCGCACCGTACGACAGGCCGATGGAGGCGCTGGCGCGCGAGATTTCCTCCATCGCAATCATGTGCGCCATGTAGCCCATGTTGGCGCCGCCAAACTCCTCACCGACGGTGATACCGAGCACGCCAACGTCGCCCATCTTGCGCCACAGATCCATCGGAAACTGGTCAGTGCGATCGATCTCGGCGGCACGTGGTGC
>JAKANU010000087.1 GCA_021812315.1 Pseudomonadota bacterium | reverse complement strand
CGGATCGATTGTTCGGTAGCACCCGCCTTCCGACGCAAGTTGCTTGACCATGGACGTGTCTTGGGCATTGAGCCTGGCTCCAGGATAGACAGCAATTCCAAGCTTTTCCTCAGCCATCGCGCTTGAGGTCCCCAGGATCAGCAGCATCGCTGCGATCGTCAACTTCATAGATTTCTCCTTTGCATGTCCGAATGAGTTTCCAACATCCACGCGTTGCATGCGCAACTGTCGGTGGCCAGGCAGATTGTATTCAGCGGCTTGCAAAGAAGACGAAGGCAGAACGATCGTCAACACAGACCAAGCATGACCCTGGCTTCGGCGGGGGAGGCTACCGCACGACCGGCTTGGTGAGCACACGCGGCCAGTGCCGTGATCAGATCACCGTTGCCACGTGCCCGCTGCCCGCCGGGCAGGTAGAAAGTATCTTCCAGTCCGCTGCGCAACATGCCACCAAGCTCGGCAGCTCTCTGATGCACAGGCCAGATATCCTCACGACCAATCAGCGTTGCCTGCCAGAGACTGTCGGCAGCCATCCAGCGTGGCAACAAGGCCAGCAGATCGGCATCGCAGGGCATGCCCGAGGCCACACCCATCACCAGGTTGTATTCGGCGCGCCCCAACGCCGGTTTGAGCATGCCATTCTTCAGGAACATGCCAACCGAGCGCACGATGCCAACGTCAAAACACTCAAACTCGGGGTGCACCCCGCATTCCTCCATGACGTCGAGGAAGCGTTGTACTTTCGCCACCGGGTTATCAAACACCATCGGTGGCCAGGCCCACTGGCCGTCGTTCCTGATCTTGAGGTAATTCAGGCTGCCAGCATTGCAGGCAGCAATCTCGGGGCGCACGCTTCGAATGCAGGCCAACGGGCCCGAGATGTCCGGACCGATCACTCCCGTGGTCAAGTTGATGATGACTCCGGGACAGGCGCGGCGGATGGCTTCGACCACCGCACGCGCCACGTCTGGATCCCAGCTCGGCATATGCCCCATGCCTTCTTCCTGCATGCGTACATGCACATGCATGATCGAGGCGCCCGCATTGAACGCCTCCAGCGCCTGCGACGCCATCTGCTCGGGTGTCACCGGCACCGGATGCTGCTTCGGGTTGGTCAGCACGCCGGTCAGGGCGCAGGTCAAAATGGCTTTGTCCATCAGCTCTCCTTGTTGGCTTTGATTTCGAGTTCCACCAGCACGGCACCGGATTCAACCTGTGCACCGACCTCGACGTGCACTGCCATCACGGTGCCGGCACTTTGTGCGTTCAGCCACATTTCCATCTTCATCGCCTCAACGCAAAGCAGCGCCTGGCCGGCCGCCACCTGAGCGCCGCAGGCGACCTGGACTTGGGTGACTTTGCCCGCAACCGGCGAGCAAACGCGGGTTGCATCAACGCCGGCGTCGGCACCGGGGAACGCGCAGACCTCGGCAAATTCATACACCCCACCCTGCACCGCGAGGTGCAAGTGCTGTCCTCGCAACACCGCCCAGGCACGCCGTACAACCCCCTCAGTGCTGAAGCGCACGATGCCGTCGCTGAACTCGAGGATCGTCAACTCGTACTGCTCACCGCCAAGGGTAACCAGAACCCGTCCGCGTCGGTCAGGACAAACCCGCGGCGTTTGCAGCGCGTCACCGCACTGCAGTGGCAGATCAAAGGCCGCCACGCTCTCGGCGCGCCAGCTGGCACCGCCCTGCATGGCCAACACCGCCGCGGCAAGGCACCAGGCCAGGCGACCGGGTTCGCCGCGCTGCAGCAGCGCCTCTCCGCGCTCCTGCCACTGGTCAATCATGCCGGTGGTCATGACCGCAGAGCGGAACGCCCGATGATCCAGCAGATCGACCAGAAAGCGTCCGTTGTTGCGCAGGCCCAGCAGCGGTGCCTTGTCCAGCGCGGCACGCAGGCGCCGGATGGCATCGTCACGATCCGCGCCATGGGCAATGACTTTGGCCACCAGACCATCGTAGAAGGGCGAAATCTCGCCACCCTCTGCAAGACCGTGGTCGATACGCACCCCGGCCGACAAGGCGCGCTCGGGACGCCACCAGCCAACCGTTCCGGTCTGCGGCGCAAAGCCGGCGTATGGGTCTTCGGCATACAGGCGGGCTTCGACGGCGTGGCCGACAAACTGGATGTCGCTCTGGGCCAGTGGCAGCGGCGCTCCGGCAGCAACCAGCAACTGCCATTGCACCAGATCAAGGCCGGTCACCATCTCGGTCACCGGGTGCTCGACCTGAAGACGCGTGTTCATTTCGAGAAAATAGTGTTTCAGGTTCTCGTCGACCATGAATTCCACGGTCCCCGCGCCGACGTAACCCACCGCCAGAGCCGCCGCCACGGCGTCCTGACCCATGGCCTGACGCATCGCTTCATTGACCACCGGTGAAGGGGCTTCTTCGATGAGCTTTTGCCTTCTGCGCTGCGCCGTGCAGTCACGTTCGCCCAGATGCACTGCGTTGCCATGCGCATCGGCAAAGATCTGGATTTCAATATGTCGCCCGTTCTCGATCAGGCGCTCGAGCATCAGGGTGCCATCGGCAAATGCACCCAGCGCCTCGCGCCGGGCGCCAATCAGTGCTTGCGCGAGCTCATCGGCCGAGCGCACCAGGCGCATGCCGCGCCCGCCGCCACCGGCGACGGCCTTGACCAGCAACGGAAAACCGAGCTTTTCCGCCTCCCTGGCCAGGCGCGCGTCGTCCTGGTCATCGCCAAGGTAGCCCGGCGCGCATGGCACACCGGCCGCGAGCATGCGCATCTTGGCGCGTGCCTTGTTGCCCATCGCCCGCATCGCCGACGCCGGCGGGCCAATGAAGGTCAGACCCGCTTCCAGACACGACTGTGCGAAGTCGGCGTTCTCGCTAAGAAAGCCGTAGCCCGGGTGCACCGCGTCGGCACCCGTCTTGCGAGCCGCTGCCAGCAAGGCAGCCATGTTGAGGTAGGAATCAACGGCTGGCGAGGCACCGATGTGAACCGCCTCATCGGCCATCGAAACATGCGGGGCGGCCCGGTCAGCGTCGCTGTACACCGCAACGCTCGGGTAACCCAGCGAACGCGCCGTGCGAATCACCCGCACGGCGATCTCGCCGCGGTTGGCAATCAGGATTTTGGTAAAGCTCACGGCGGGGCCCAATTTGGTTTGCGTTTTTGAAGAAAGGCGGCGGTTCCCTCCAGCGCCTCGGCGCTCTGCGCGGCGCGGGAGAAGATGCGTGCGGCCGGCTCGATCAGGTCCGCCGGCGTGTTTAGACGTGCCCTGGCCATCAGTGCCTTGGTCGCCCCGAGAGCGAGCGGTGCGCAGGCCAGTATTTGCCCCAGCAACGACGCGAGCGCCGCGTCAAGTGCCTGCGGCGCATGCACGGCGTGCACCAGGCCGATGGCCAGCGCCTGCTCGGCATTGAAGTTCCCGCCGGTCACGGCCAGCCTCCTGGCCTGCGAATAACCAAGGCGCTCAACCAGGAACGGTGCAATCTGCGCCGGCACCAGGCCCAAAGCTGTCTCCGGCAGTCGACAAACCGTGGTGTCGCAGGCGAGCACGACGTCGGCAACACAAGCCAGTCCAAGACCACCGCCCATCACGCTTCCCTCAAGCACCGCCACCACAGCCAGCGGGGTTTGTGCATAGGCCAGGCAAAGCTCGCCAAACTCGGCGTTGACCTGCGCCAGTGGGTCCAATGCCTGGTCCCGATCTTGTTGCATGGCACTCATGCGAGCGACAGCCATGTCCTTCAAATCGGCCCCGGCGCAAAAGTGGCCGCCGGCGCCGCGCAACACCACGACGCGAACGGCGTCCGGCTGCCCGGTGCGGTCCTGCGCCACCCGCAATACCTGGCGCAGTTCGGTCACCATCTGGCGCGACATGGCATTGCGCAGTGCCGGTCGGTTCAGGGTAATATGCAGTACAGCGCCCGTCTGGTCTACATCAAGCGCTTCTAAATCCATAGCAACTCTCACTTGAGATGACCCGGCAGTGTGCCCTCGAGCTTGCAGATGATGCCCAACATGATCTCATCGGCGCCCCCACCGATGGACATCAAACGACCGTCGCGGTAAGCCTGCGAAATCGGGTTGTCTGCGGTGTAACCCATACCGCCCCAGTATTGCAGGCAACTGTCCGCGACCTCGCGGCTCAGACGTCCGGCCTTGAGTTTGGCCATCGAGGCCAGGCGCGTCACGTCCTTGCCGGAAACGTAGGATTCCACCGCGCGGTAGGTCAGCGCGCGCAGCGCCTCAACCTCGGTACGAAGTTCAGCGAGCCGGAAGTGGACCACCTGGTTATGCAGGATCGGCTTGCCAAAAGTCTGGCGCTGCCGCGTGTAATCGATGGTTTGATCAATCAGGCGGTCGAGCGAGCGCAACGACCCTGCCGCGGCGTACAGGCGCTCCTCCTGGAACTGAAGCATCTGGAACATGAAGCCCATGCCTTCCTGCCCGATGAGGTTGCGCCTTGGAACACGCACATCATCAAAGAACAGTTGCGCCGTGTCCGACGAATGCATGCCGATCTTGTGGATTTTCTGGCGCGTGACGCCAGGGCTGTCCAGACGCACCATGATCAGCGACTTGTTCTTGTGCGGGGAGCCGTCCGAGGTGTTGGCCAGCAAACAGCACCAGTCGGCCTGCATGCCGTTGGTGATCCACATCTTGGAGCCGTTGATGATGTAGTCGTCGCCGTCCTTGTGCGCTGTCGTCTTCAACGCCGCCACATCCGAACCGCCGCCCACCTCGCTCACCCCAATGCAGCCCACCATGTCGCCGGCGATGCTCGGCGCGAGAAACTCATGCCTGAGCTCATCGGAACCAAAGCGCGCCAGCGCCGGCGTGCACATGTCGGTCTGCACACCGATGGCCATCGGCACGCCACCGGCATTGCACTCGCCGAGCGCCTCGGCCATCACCATCGAGTAGCTGAAATCCAGCCCGAGGCCGCCGTACTCCGCCGGGTACTTGACACCAAGCAATCCGAGCTCACCCATCTTCTTGAACACGGCGTGAATGGGAAATTGCCCGGCCGCCTCCCAATCGGCGATGTGCGGGTTGATCTCCTTGGCGACGAACTTGCGCACGGTATCGGCGATCTGTTCATGTTCAGGCGTAAATTTCATGACAAACTCCAGTCGGATCAGTAGCTCAAACAGCAGTCAGGGTGCCACTACAGACGCGCGACACCGAAAGTATTCGGATGCAGTTCGCGGCGCTGCGCTTCCTCAGCCAGGCTAAGGCACAGGCCCAGTACGCGGCGCGTGTCACGCGGGTCAATGATGCCGTCGTCCCACAAGCGCGCCGTCCCGAAGAGTGCCGCCGACTCCTTGTCCAGACGCAGGCGCAAGGCCTCCGACATGGCTTGCAGCGCCTCCTCGTTGGCGGACATGCCGCTGCGCTCGATCTTCGCTCGGTTGACGATGTCCATGACCTTGGCTGCTTGCGCGCCACCCATCACCGCGGTGCGGGCGGTCGGCCAGGCAAAGATGAAGCGCGGGTCAAAGCCGCGCCCGCACATGCCGTAGTTGCCGGCGCCGAACGAGCCTCCGAGCACCACCGTGAACTTCGGGACGCGGGCGTTGGCCACGGCCTGGATCATTTTCGAGCCATGCTTGATGGCCCCGCTGCGCTCGGCCACCGACCCCACCATGTAGCCAGTGGTGTTCTGCAGAAATATCAGTGCCGTACCGCTCTGATCGCAGAGTTGAATGAACTGACCGGCCTTGGTCGAGCCCGAGGGCTGGATCGGCCCGTTGTTGCCAAGAATGCCGACCACCCGACCGTGCCAGCGCGCGTGACCGCAGATCATTTCAGAGGCGTACTCGGCCTTGAACTCGAGAAAGTCCGAGTCATCGACCAGGCGCGCGATGACCTCGCGCACATCATACGGCTCGCGCTCGTCGGCCGGCACCAGACCCAGCAGTTCCTCCTCGGCATAGCGCGGCTCGATCGGTTCGGGGGCGATCGCCGCGCGCTCCCAGTTGAGCTTGTCCATGACCTCACGTGCCATGGCAATGGCGTGCGCATCGTCCTCGCACAGGTATTCGCCCAGTCCGGTGACCCGCGCGTGGGTCTCGGCACCACCGATCTCGTCTTCGGTGCAGTCCTCGCCAATGGCCGCCTTCACCAGGGGCGGGCCGGCCAGGAAGATGTTGGAGCGCCCGCGCACCAGAATCACATAGTCAGAGAGTCCGGGCAAATAGGCGCCGCCGGCAGTCGACGAGCCATGCACGACGGCAATTTGCGGCAAACCGGCGGCCGACATGCGTGCCTGATTGGCGAAGCTGCGCCCGCCTTCAATGAAGATTTCGCTCTGGTACATCAGGTTGGCGCCACCGCTTTCGACCAGGTAGATCACGGGCAGCCGGTTTTCACGCGCGATCTCCTGGGCCCGCAGTGCCTTGCGCAAGCCCATCGGCGCGACGGTACCGCCCTTGACGGCGCTGTCGCTCGCAGAGATCAGACAGCGCTTGCCGGCCACGACGCCGATGCCGACAATGGACCCACCGCCCAGCACCGATTTCCTGCCGTCATCGTCGTGCATGTTCAGACCTGCCAGACGGCTGAGTTCGAGAAACGGAGAACCACGATCGAGCAGGCGCGCAACCCGTTCGCGCGGAAGCAGTTGGCCTCGCGCCTCAAACTTGCCACGCTTGGACTCGGACTCGGCGATCACCTTGTGCTCGAGCAGGCGCACCTCCGCAAGCAACTCACGCATGCGCTGATCGTTCCTGGCAAACGCAGCGGACTTGACATCGATCTTCGAACGGATGACAGGCATCGGTAGGTTTCCTCTTCGGTATGTCAATTAGACCTTAGGCTAACGTTAACGTCAACTTGATTTCGTATAGGTACTTCCCCTATACTTTACGTCAGACAGGTTTGTTAGGATCGAGTGGCCCTCAGACGGCACCTGTCTGAATCTATCCACGGAGGAATACCATGAATCTGGAAGCTTGTACCGAATCAATTCGCGCCAAAGTCGGCGCCGACAGCGGGCTGGCCGCAACCCTCAAGTTCGATTGCGGCGAAGACGGTGTGATCTACATCGATGGCAAGGCAACACCCAACACCGTCAGCAACAGCCCGGCCGAGGCAGACTGCACGGTCGGCATCTCACTGGAGAACCTCAACGCGATGCTCAGTGGTGATCTGGACCCGGCCACCGGCTTCATGATGGGCAAACTCAAGGTGACGGGTGACATGAGCGTGGCCATGCGCCTGCAGCGCGTCGTCTGAAGCCGCCCGGGAAAGCTGCGCGTGGCATCAAGTCCTGTTGCAGGTCCGTCGCGGCAGGCACGCTCCAGGCGCGCCAAGGGCCCGGGAGCAATCGCCCACGCCAAGGACGCGCGCACACTCGTCGAATCGCACCGCGACGAGGAAACCCCGGCCCTGTTTGGCATCACCGAATTGTGCAAGGAGTTTGGCATCACCCTGCGCGCACTGCGCTTCTATGAGGACAAGGGCCTGCTCTCGCCGCGACGCATCAACGGGGCGCGCGTGTACACGCGCGGTGACAGAGCACGCCTGATTTTGCTGTTGCGGGCCAAAGCGCTTGGCTCGCCACTCTCGGAGATCAAGCGCTACCTCGACCTGTACGGCAATCATGGCGAAGGTCGCGTGCAGCAGCTCAAATACGTCATTGATCGCACCGACACTGCGATTCGCGAACTCGAACAAAAGCGCTCGCAGGTGGATCAAACCCTCGCCGAGCTTCGCCTGATCAACGCCAGTTGTCGCAAGTATCTGCAATTGCGCCGCCGCGCACCCAAGGCGCCGACTTGAGTCGGGACGCCTTCTCAACGTGCCGTCGGTAGAAACAGGGCCTGCAAGTCGCTGAGAAAATCGAAGCCGCGCGCACTCGGTCTGACCAGGGTTAGGTTGCGTTCAAGCAAGCCCTTCTTCTGGGCCTGCTGCAGGCCCTCCTGCACGGCGCTGAGAGCCAGACCGGTGCGCTCGGAAAACAGTGCCAGATCAAAGCCATCTTTCAAACGCAGGGCGTTGAGCATGAATTCAAACGACAGATCGGTGCGGCTGACTTCCTCGGCGCTGGCCACAGCGCTGCCGGCCAGGGCATGATCCATGTACGCCCCGGGGTCTCGAAATCTTGCCTGGCGTATCACGCGATGGGCAAAGCTGAGTTTGCTGTGGGCGCCCGCGCCCAGTCCGAGGTAGTCACCAAACTGCCAGTAGTTGAGGTTGTGCCGGCAGCGATGCCCATCGCGTGCATAAGCCGAAACTTCGTAGCGGTTCAAGCCGGCCGCGCCGGTCATGGCCGTGATCAGGTCGAGCATATCGCAGGCCAGGTCGTGCGACGGCAGATCCGGCGGAAATTTTGCGAAATAGGTGTTCGGCTCCAGGCTGAGCTGGTAGATCGAAATATGCGGCGGCGCAAGTTCCAGCGCCACCTCAACGTCTCGGTGCAGGTCGGCCAGGGACTGCCCGGGCAGCGCGTACATCAGGTCAAGATTGAAGGTGTCAAAGGCCAGGGCTGCTTCGTGCGCTGCGGCGCGGGCCTGCGCACCGTCGTGAACACGACCCAGCGACCTCAGAAACCGGTCGTCAAAACTCTGTACGCCAAGCGACAGGCGAGTCACTCCGGCCGCACGAAACGCACGAAAGCGATTGGTTTCAAACGTGCCCGGATTGGCCTCCAGCGTGACTTCGCACCCGGGCTCGAGTCGCACCCGGGCGCGCAGGCTTGCGAGCAGGCTGTCTATAGCGTCAGGCGTGAACAGACTGGGCGTGCCGCCGCCCATGAATACACTGTGCACACTGCGGCCCCAGATGAGCGCCAGCGAAGCCTCGAGATCGGCAATGACAGCCTCGATATAGCGCCGTTGCGGCAGCCCGGCGGCGGGCATCTCGTGTGAATTGAAGTCACAGTACGGACACTTCTTCAGGCACCACGGCAAGTGCACGTACAGGGCCAGTGGTGGCGGCGCGGCGAGCTGCAACGTGCCCGCACGCAGGTAATGCTGCAGTTGCGCCGGCCCGGCGGCCGCGCTGGCCTCAGTTTTCAAGGTCGCCCAACCAGCGCTCTCGCATCAACTCAACCATGGCTCGAGCAGCCCGGCCTCGATGGCTATTGGCATTCTTGATCTCGGTTGGCAATTGTGCGAAGGTCCGGCCAAACTCGGGAATGAACATCACCGGGTCAAAGCCGAAGCCACGCTCGCCCACCGGCTCCTGAGCGATCAGGCCACGCACGCGCCCCACCGCAATCAGCGGCTCCGGGTCCTGCACCGAGCGCACTGCCACCAGGGTACTGACCATCGCCGCGCGACGGTTCACCTGCCCGCGCATTTGCTCGATCAAGGCACGCACGTTGTTGTCATCGCCCTTCTGATAGCCGAACCGGGTGGCGTAGAACGCCGTATCCACACCCGGCAACCCGCCGAAAGCGTCCACGCACAGGCCGGCATCATCGGCCAGGGCAGGTAAGCCACTGAGCCTGGCAGCGTGCCTGGCCTTGGCCAGCGCGTTTTCGACAAATGTGTGAAACGGCTCCTCAGCTTCGGCAATGCCGAGTTCACTCTGTGCACATAAGTTCAGACCCAGCGGTGCCAGCATGGCTCGCAGTTCGGCGAGCTTGCCATTGTTGTTCGATGCCAGAACGATCGTATTCATCAAATTTGCGCGTTGCACCCGTCAAACAAGCGCAGAACGCTACACAATTGATAGCGAAATACGCTGCAGCCGGACCAGTTCGGCGATCCCTTCCTCGGCCAGTGCCAGCAGCTCATGCATTTGCTGGCGCGAGAAGCTTGCGCCCTCGGCAGTGCCCTGCACCTCCACAAAATGACGCTCCGCCGTCATCACAACGTTCATGTCGGTGTCGCAGTTCGAGTCTTCGCTGTACTCCAGGTCCAAAAGCGCGGTCCCCTGCACAATTCCGACCGATACCGCGGCCACCGGGTGACGAATCGGGGAGGCTTTGAGTGTGCCTTGCGCGAGCAGGTGTTGCACCGCGTCATGCAAGGCGACATAAGCGCCAGTGATGGCAGCCGTGCGTGTTCCGCCGTCCGCCTGCAGCACGTCACAATCGAGGTGAATGGTGCGCTCACCCAACAGCCCGAGATCCACCACGGCACGCAACGAGCGACCGATCAGGC
>JAKANU010000001.1 GCA_021812315.1 Pseudomonadota bacterium | reverse complement strand
CGTCGCCACCGCATCGCTGGCAAAGGACTTTGCCGTGACCACATCGACCGGTATCGGCACGGCGGCGCCGCGCGCCTGCATCAAGTCCATCACCGCCCGGGCCTCGGCCATCAGATCGGGTTCGGCCAGGCTTTTGCCAATCTTCAGACCGGCAGCGAGCATGAAGGTGTTGGCAATGCCGCCGCCGACGATCAGTTGATCCACGCGAGCGGCCAGACTCCTGAGAACGGTGAGCTTGGTCGACACCTTCGAGCCACCCACAATTGCAACCAGTGGCCGCTTCGGATTCGCCAGTGCCAAGGCGATGGCATCCACTTCCGCGGCCAGCAAAGGACCGGCGCACGCCACCGCGGCAAACTGTGCCACGCCGTAGGTCGACGCTTCCGCGCGATGCGCGGTGCCAAAGGCGTCGTGCACAAAGATGTCGCACAAGGCCGCCATCTTCCGTGCCAGGGCCTCGTCGTTCTTCTTCTCACCCTTGTTGAGTCGGCAGTTTTCGAGCAACACCACTTGCCCCGGGTTGACCTGCACACCGTCGGTCCAGTTGGAAAGCAGCGGCACTTCGCGACCCATCAATTCACCCATGCGCCTGGCCACCGGGGCGAGCGAATCAGCCGGTTTAAACTGGCCCTCGGTGGGTCGACCCAGATGCGAAGTCACCATCACCGCCGCACCAGCCTGCAGCGCCATGCTCACGCAGGCCAGGGACGCGCGAACGCGGGTATCCTCAGTGATGTTGCCCTGGGCATCAAGCGGCACATTCAGATCGGCACGGATCAGCACGCGCTTGCCCTGCACCTCGGCGCGCTGGCACAGATCGGAAAAACGAATGACTTTCATGGAACCACCCGGCATTGAAATTTGGATCGGACTTCGATTGTAGAAGTGCGCCGGTCGCGAGGATCACCAACCCAGCGCCAAATGCAGGGGCAAGTAGACGGACATGCCGATCGCAATGGTGCCCATCACCGCCTGGCCGCGGCCACGTCGCCAGAAAAACCAGCCCGCCCCGGCCGCGACGCCAAAAATCCGCGCATCCTGCCAATTCTCAATGAGATGACCCTGAATGGTCAGAACCTCGGGCGCAATCACCGCAGCCAGCGCGGCGATAGGGGCGTACTGCAAGCCACGCTGTACCCAGCGCGGCAGACTCCATGGTTTGCTGGAAATAAAAAAGAAGCAGCGAGTCAGCACGGTGACCAGCGTCAGGCCGAGGATGACCGCCAGGCTCCACCAGTCGAAGTTCTTGCTCATGAACCTGCCCCGGTGTCGACCGTGCCGGTCTCCAGCAACAGGCACAGCGCCACGGCCGAGGCGATCGCCACCAGAATGTTCAGCTTGAACGGCAGCGCCAGCGTCGCGATCGCCGCCAGCGCCGCGACCAGCGCCGAAACGCGACGCAAACGGTCGGTTGCCAGCGAGCACATGACACCCACCAAGGCCAGGATCCCGGCAAAGCCCAGGCCCCATTGCGTCGGGATGAAGTTCGCCAGCACCACGCCGATGATGCTGCAACCGACCCATGATGCCCAGGTGACCCCACAATTGCCGGCCAGGTATGCCTGTTGCGCGAGCAATTGCGCGGCGCTGCCCCCATGCTGCGGAAAACGCCGCGTGAACAGCACATAGCTCAGGTCAGTCGTCAGGTAACCCGCGAGCAGGCGCTGACCCAGGGGAAGGTGCATCATGTACGGTCGCAGGTGCACGCTGAAGACAACAAAGCGCAGGTTGACGCAGGCACCCGTGGCCAGAATCACCCACATCGGTGCGCCGGCCACCAGCAGCGGAATGGCCGCGAGTTGCGAGCTGCCGGCGAAGACCACCACGCCCATCAACAAGGCGTTAACGATGCTCATCCCCGACTTGACCATGGCCACCCCCATCATCAAACCCCAGGCAGACAGCCCCGGCGCGGCATCCATGGCATCGCGGGCCCCCTGGCGAAATTCGGGGTGACGGTAGTGAGCGCGGGACCAGAACACGAATCAGCCGCGCCGGTCAAAAGCCATGCCCGCGCGCAGGTCGCAGCCGCGGACAAACTCCTCCGCCGCCAGAGCGCGGCCTCCCGGGCGCTGCAACTGTGTCAACACTACTATCGAATTCATAGCGGCAACAGCAATCCCTTCGGGCTCTACAGCCATAATGGTCCCACAATCCGGGGTGGCGCCAGGAACCGCGTCGCAGGCTGCGGCGGCCCATACCTTCAGCATCTGTCCGTGCCAGCTGCAGTGCGCGCCCGGTGCCGGATTGAAAGCCCGCACGCGCCGCACGATGACCTGCGCCGGCTGTGCCCAGTCGATGGCCGCTTCCGCCTTGTCCACCTTCCTTGCGTAAGTCGCTGCCTGAGCCTCTTGCGCCACCGGGCGCAGCGTGCCGGCTGCAGCCTTCTCCAGGGTCAACAGCAACAAACGCGCGCCCAGCGCCGCGAGTCGGTCATGCAAGGTGCCCGCGGTATCACTGGCCGCGATCGGCGTGGCATGCGCCATCAGCATGGCACCGGTATCCAGGCCGGCATCCATCTGCATGATCGTCACACCGCTGTGCGCGTCCCCAGCTTCGATGGCGCGCTGAATCGGCGCGGCACCGCGCCAGCGCGGCAGCAGCGAGGCATGGACGTTGAAGCAGCCCTTGTCGGGGACATCGAGTACCCACTGCGGCAGCATCAGGCCGTAGGCTGCCACCACCATCGCCTGGGCCTGCGCAGCCTTGATCAACGCACCCGCGGCCACCGCATCGTCGACGTATTTGCCGTCCACCCGCAAACTGCGCGGCTGGGCGATCGCCAGACCGTTCTCCTGGGCGAACCGCTTGACCGCAGAAGCCTGCAAGCGCAGTCCACGCCCGCCGGGACGGTCGGGCTGCGTCAGCACCAGGGCGATCTCGTGGCCCGCGCCGTGCAGTTGCTCCAATGCCGTGCGGGCAAACTCGGGCGTGCCGGCAAAGATCAACCTCACGACGCGTCCTCGCGTTGCGCCTTCAGCATTTTCTTCTTGATGCGACTGCGCTTGAGCGGCGACAGATACTCCACAAAAACCTTGCCCAGCAGATGATCCATCTCATGTTGCAGACAGACCGAGAGCAGGTCCGTGGCCTCGACCACACGCTCCCCTCCATCAACGTCAAGCGCCTTCACGGTGACGGCATCAAACCGTTGCACGCCGTCATAAATTCCGGGCACCGACAGACAACCTTCCTCGTTGAGATGCGTTTGCTCACTGGTCCAGACGAGCTGCGGATTGATGAAAACCTGCGGCTGGTCGCGCTCATCGGAGACATCGATGACGATCACTCGCTCATGCACGTCGACCTGCGTGGCCGCCAGCCCAATGCCCTTGGCCGCGTACATGGTCTCGAGCATGTCGGCGACAAGCCTGCGCACGCGCGCATCCACGTCAGCCACAGGTTTGGCCAGCTTGTGCAGCCGGGGGTCTGGAAAGCAAAGGATGGATAATAGGGCCATGTTCTAAGTTCGAGTACAGACTTGGCATGCTGGTGGTGCAGGCGCGGTCTGTAACGCCAGGTTTCAGGATGTCGCTATTTTCGCCACTTTTCTACCCGCGGGCACCTGTTCTCTGCCAAAAACGTTGCTCAATCAATGGCTTGAGCGCAGAATCGCGTGTGATTTATCAAGATTTTCCGTGACCCTGCGGGGTGTAAGCGCAGACTCGCGAACCGCTTGAGAGGCATTTGCAGTGCTACCAACTATGACAATAGACATGATGGTGAAATCCAAAGTCGCAAGCTTCGCCGGCGCGGCGCTGGCGGTGCTCGGCAGCGGCTGGCTGGTGCAGCCGTGCCTGGCACAGCCATACCCGGTGACCGCGCAGCAAAAGGCCATTGCCAACGAAGTTGCCCAAGCCGGTGTCCCGCTGAGCGAACTCGCCGCCAATGCTCCGGATACCTATACGGTTCGCCGCGGCGACACGCTGTGGGCAATCTCTGGCATGTACCTCAAGAAGCCGTGGCGCTGGCCCGAGTTGTGGGGCATGAACCTCAACGAAATCAGGAACCCGCATCTGATCTACCCCGGGCAGAAGCTATACCTCGAGAAAATCGATGGTCGTGCCCGGCTGCGCACCACCGCCCCGGACGGCGCGCAGATGCCCACCGAGACCGTGCGCCTGTCGCCGCGCGTGCGCTCCGAGCCGCTGGGCGAAGAAAGCCTGACCACGCTCAAGAGCCATTTGATCGAACCCTTCCTGACGCAGCCGGTGATCGTCGAGGAAAACCAACTCCAGCTCGCACCGCGCATCGTGGCGGCACAGGAAGGGCGCGTTCTGCTCTCGCGCGGTGATCGGGCCTACATTCGCGGTCCGGCCGATGTGCCGGTCAAGGATGAGCCCGGGCAAAAGCAGCAAATGCTGCGAATCTTTCGCAACGCCACGCCCCTGAAAGACCCGGTGACCGGGGAGGTGCTCGGCTACGAAGCGCAGTATGTGGGCAAGGCGGTCCTGGTGCGGGGCGAAAGCACTGAAACCTCCACCAACAAGGAGGGCAATCCGGTGACCGAGCTCGTGCCGGCAACCATCGACCTGGTGACATCCCGCGAAGAGGCCCGCACCGGCGACCGGCTGTTACCCGAGCCGCCGCGTGAGTTTCAGAGCTATACCCCGCATGCTCCGGCCGGCAAGGTCGACGCACTCATCATTTCCATCTACGGCAACGCGGTGGCCAACGCCGGGCAAAATCAGGTCGTGGCAATCAACCGTGGCCGCCGCGATGGAATAGACAATGGCCAGGTACTGGCCATCCTCAAGCATGGCCAACGCGTGATCGACAAGACCGACGAAGCCCGCACGCCGATCAAATTGCCCGATGAACGAAACGGTCTGCTGATGGTGTTTCGCACCTTCGAAAAGCTCTCCTACGGGCTGGTGCTCGAAATCACCGATGGCGTCAAGGTCGGCGACCGCCTGATCAACCCACGCTGAGCGTTGCCCGGCCAAGGCGAGTCCGCGCAATGGATCGGACCGAACTCGGTAGCTGGCTGCGCCTGAGCCTGACCCCGGGTATCGGCAACGCCAGTGCACGCCGGCTGCTGAGCGCCTTTGCCCTGCCCGAGGCGATATTTGGCCAGTCCACACAGGCACTCGAACAAGTGGTCTCTGCGGCGCAGGCCGGCGCGCTGCGCAGTGCACCCGCGCAGTTGCCCGCGCAACTCGATATGTCCTGGGACTGGCTGCAGGCCTCGAACAACGATGCTCTCAGACACCGGATCCTTGCTCTGGGCGACGCCCAGTATCCTGCCGCCCTGCTGCGGATCGACGACCCTCCACTGCTGCTGTACCTGCTGGGCAACGGGACTTTTCCGGCGCCTGGAGTGGCAAACGCCTCTCTCCCCGACAGCATTGCCGTGGTCGGCAGCCGCAACCCAACCGCGCAAGGCGCGGACAACGCCCGCCACTTTGCCAAGGCACTCGTGCAGGCCGGGCTGACCGTGGTCTCCGGCCTGGCCTTGGGAATCGACGCTGCGGCTCATGAGGGCGCACTGCAGGGGGCGGCGCCGGACAGTCCCTTCTTGGCCACGGTGGCAGTGCTTGGCACAGGCGTCGACCGCGTGTATCCGAAGCAACATCTCGATCTGGCGCGACGCATTGCCACCAATGGCCTGCTGCTGAGCGAATATCCACTGGGCACACCGGCCCTGATGACGAACTTCCCCAGGCGCAATCGACTGATTGCCGGTCTGGCGCAGGGCACCCTGGTCGTTGAAGCGGCCTTGAAATCGGGCTCGCTGATCACCGCGCGACTGGCCGCCGAACAGGGTCGGGAGGTCTTCGCAATTCCCGGTTCGATTCACTCGCCGCAGTCACGCGGCTGCCATGCGCTGATCCGCCAGGGCGCCAAACTGGTGGAGTCGGTCGCCGATATTCTGGAAGAGCTGAGGCTCGTCGACGGCTCCCAAGATGCTATTGATTCGATAGCACACGATGCCTTTCAACAAAGCGCTTCAGGCTCTTTTCCACATGAAAGCGGGTTGCTCGATGCACTCGGTTTTGACCCCGTCGGACTCGATGCACTGCAGGCACGAAGTGGCCTGTCGACGCCCGAACTGCAGGCACAGCTGATGTCTCTCGAACTCGACGGCACGCTCAAACGCTTGCCGGGCGGATTGTTCCAGCGCCTGAGCCGCACGCAAGTCTGAATGCCGTTCGCTCGCGTGCGCCTACCCGAGCAAGCGCTCCGGATTGGCCTCGATCTTGCCCAGGGCGTCGCGCGTGGCGCGCACCGTCAGCGTCTCCTGCTCCTGAGGCAGCAGCAGGCCGGCCTGCAGATACGCCGCCAGGCGTCCGGCCTGCAGCAGATAACTGCGCCCGTCGGCGCTGGCGAACAAATTCAAGTGTTTGCCTTCGCTGCGCCAGACGAACTGAACCTGGGCCACCCGACCGCTATGGTCCAGAGTGAACCACGCGCCCGGTTGCAACTCCTGCGCCCAGGCCAGCATCGCCGCACCGGGCTTGGAGCCACCGTCGGCAACGACCTCGATCATCGAGGCGTCGACCCCGACCATCATTTCGATGCTCTGGGCATCCAGCGGCAAATCACCCGGGCCAGCCTCGCCGACAAACGCCTCGAGGTTTTCCAGCCTTTGCGTCATGGCCGTGATCTGCTTCTGGGAAATGGCTTGCGTCTTGGACAAAAAGGCATCCGCCAGCGTGGCGCTGACAATCTTGATATGCGCCTCCTGTTCGCCAGCGGGCAGGCCCAACAGCGACATCCCGGCGCGCAGCTTCTGCAGCAACTGCGGCAACTCTGCAATCACCCGTGCACGATCGCTGCGATTGGGCTTGGCGCTGGCCGCCCACACCAGCTCGGTCGAGACCTTCTTCATCGTCTGTGTCTCGGCATGTTGCGGACCACGCCGCACCGCCGCCACCGCCAGCACCTCAGCCCAGACCTTGAACAGGAACTGGCGTATCTCGTCGCGCACCGGGAGTTCCTTGAGCATGTTGCGCATTTCGATCGTGTACTGGATCGTCAGCGTTTCCTTCTGCTCGACTTGCTGCGCCACACCAACCACCTTTTGGGTGCTGGCCTTGTCGGTCAGGAATTGCTCGAGAAACTTCTGGAATTCCTTGTAGACCAGCTGGAAAACGCGTTTACCCGTCTCGGGATACTGTTCGATGACCTGCACCACGCGCTTGATTTCAGCCTCCAGCGCACTGCCACTGATGCCACTGGCGTCAAACCCCATGACGCAGGAGCCCATGCGATCGATCAACTGGCGCGCCGGGTGATCCAGGGTTCCGAAAAAATCCGGCTCCGCCAGCGCCACCCTGAGCACCGGCATTTGCAGGCGCGCAAACCAGACGCGGATGGCGGCCGGGATCCGGCTTTCCTGCAAGATCGCCTGAAACATCAAGGCCACAATCTCGATCGTCGCCTTTTCATTCTTGGTCTGTGCCTTGCTCTTGAGCTCGATGCTGCGCTCGCGCAACTCGCTGGCCACGCGCGTCACAGCCTCCGCGCCGTATTCGTGCCTGATCGTGCCTCCGTCAGAACTTCCTGCGGAGTCTGCTCCTGGCCTGACGGCGATGGCCGCTGCCAGTTCCGGGGACGGCGGCGCATGCCCCGAGCCATCAACGTTGTCGCCTCCCGCACCCGCAAGCAGGCGCTTGAGCTGACCCATCACCCCCAGCGCGCGGCTGCGTGCCCGCGCCAGTGGCGTGGTCGAAGTCATCATCCGTGTTTCTTCGGCCGCACTGGCGTAGCCCCCATGCGGGACGCCAGGCGTGTGAGCAAACTGCCGACTTCCGGGACCGCCGGCAAGGTTGTTACCCGGGCGGGTTTCCTCGTCCCAGCCGGATCCGGTGCGGGCAAAGGAGCCGCCGGAACCTGAACCCGCTCCGGAAGGGGAACCGTCGGGCTGCAAGCCCGGGCGCCCGCTGGTATTGCGGAACTCAGCGCCATCGATGGTATCGGCAAACCCGTGCCCGGCCGCCGAGGCCGTGCGGGCGGGAGCCGGGGCGGCGCGCCTGACGCGATGCGCCAAATCAATGGTTGGCAGCACGCCTTGCCCGATCAGGAATGCGTTGCAATTTGCGTAGCCCCGCTGCAGCGCCTGCGACAACTGCTTTTGCACCACTTCGGTAATCATCGGCCAGACGCTTCGCTGCAGGCCGACTTCGGCCCAACGTTCCACCAACGCCAAGGCCAGGACTTCGGGTTCGAGAATGTCCTTTTGTTCGACCGCAACTTCGCCATCGAGCTGCTTCATGCGCAAGCGCAGGTCGTCGAGCTCGGCCTTCACTGCTTCAAGCATGCCCTGTGCCAGCCGGGAAGCAACGATTTTGTTCTCGACCGTGTCGGTACCGACCAGCTCCAACTGCATTTCCAGCGGTTTGGCGTGTGTCGCCGGGGTTGGTGTAGCCAACGCCTCCCAGGCGCTCAGCGTGCCATCAACCCAGGCCTGACGCTGCTCGCGATACACGGTCCAGGCGTCGCGCCGGTCCTGCATCTCGCGCGACGGCGCCGCTTCATCGAGCAGATTGGTGAGGCGCTCATAGACGGCGCCACCGAGCTCCGCCATCGAACCTGCGAGCTCACTGAGAAAGCGCTTGCGCGTCTCCCTGGCAAGAACCGCCCGTTGCGCAGAAGATGGCTGAGTGGCCATGGCTGAAGGGGTCCTCAGACCGTCGCGCCGGCGTTCGGATCATTCGGGTCGACTTCCTTCCTGGCGCCGCCCTTGACCAGATCCTCGCGCTGGATGCCGAGCCACATGGCAATCGCAGCAGCCACAAAGACTGAGGAATAAATACCAAACAAAATCCCGATCGTCAACGCCAACGCGAAGTAGTGAAGCGTCGCACCGCCAAACAGGAGCATGGACAGCACCATCAACTGCGTGCACCCGTGGGTGATGATGGTCCGGCTGATGGTGGATGTGATCGAGCTGTCGATGATCTGCATCGTATTCATCTTGCGATAGCGGCGGAAGTTCTCCCGAATCCGATCAAAGATGACCACCGATTCGTTGACCGAATAACCCAGCACGGCAAGCACCGCCGCGAGCACCGGCAGCGAGAACTCCCACTGGAAGAAGGCAAAGAATCCAAGAATGATGATGACGTCGTGCAAGTTGGCAATGATCGCCGCCACAGCAAACTTCCACTCAAAGCGCATCGCCAGATACAGCATGATGCCAATGACCACCGAGCCCAGGGCCTTCAGGCCGTCAGTGGCGAGTTCATCGCCCACCTGCGGTCCGACGAACTCGGTGCGGCGCATCACCGCCGAGCCATCCGCCGCCTTGAGCACCGTCATCACCTGCTCGCTTTGCTGTGCCGAACTCACACCTTTTTGCACCGGCAGGCGAATCAGTACATCGCGCACGGTGCCGAAGTTTTGTACCTGAACGTCTTCGAGCCCCAGTTTGGCCACGGCACCGCGCACTGCCGCCACATCGGCCGCCTGCGCGTAACTGACTTCCATCAGCGTGCCGCCAGTGAACTCAACCGACAAATGCAGGCCGCGAGAGAACAGAAAGAAGACCGCCGCCAAAAACGTGACCCCCGAGATCAGGTTAAAGACGATCGCATGCCGCATGAACGGTATGTCGCGTCGGATCTTGAAAAATTCCATGGCGGCAACTCCCTATTGCGAACTCACCTTGGCATCCGGCTCCGGGCGCCAAACGGTACCAATGGACACGCTTTTTAGCCTGTTTTTCCTACCGTACCACAAGTTGACCAGTCCGCGTGAGAAAAATACACCGGAAAACATGCTTGTCAGAATCCCCAGCACATGCACCACGGCAAAGCCGCGCACCGGCCCCGAGCCAAAGGCCAGCAAGGCCAGACCGGCGATCAGCGTGGTGACATTGGAATCCAGGATGGTCGCCCAGGCGCGGTCGTAGCCCGCGTGAATGGCGGCTTGCGCCGAGGCGCCGTTGCGCAGCTCTTCGCGCACCCGCTCGTTGATCAGCACGTTGGAGTCAATCGCCATACCTAGAACCAGCGCCATGGCGGCCATGCCCGGCAGCGTCAGTGTCGCCTGCAGCATCGAGAGGATCGCCACCAGCAACAACAGGTTGACGGCTAGCGAGACGCTGGAAAACATGCCGAACAAAACGTAATACACACACATGAACACGGCCACCGCGGCAAAACCCCAGGCTACGCTGTGGAAGCCCTTGGTGATGTTCTCCGCACCCAGGCTCGGACCGATGGTGGTCTCCTCAATGATCTCCATCGGCGCCGCCAGCGAACCGGCCCGCAGCAACAAAGCCGTATCGTTGGCCTCAACCGAAGTCATGCGCCCGGAAATCTGCACCCGCCCGCCACCGATCTCCGAGCGAATGACCGGTGCCGTGACGACCTCGCCCTTGCCCTTTTCGAACAGCAGGATAGCCATGCGCTTGCCGACGTTTTCCCGGGTGATGTCACGGAAAATCCGGGCACCTTTGGCGTCCAGCGTCAGATTTACGACCGCCTCCTGGGTCTGGTTATCAAAGCCAGGCTGGGCGTCGGTCAGATTTTCCCCCGTCAGGATCACCTGCTTCTTGACGATCACCGTCTGCCCGTTGCGCTCCAGATAGCGCTCCGAACCAAACGGCACGGCAGCCACGCCGCCCTCGGCGTTGCGCGCTTCCGTGCTCTCGTCGACCATGCGCACTTCCAGGGTCGCGGTACGCCCCAGGATGTCTTTCGCCTTGGCGGTGTCCTGCACCCCCGGCAACTGCACCACAATGCGATCGAGCCCCTGCTGCTGGATCACCGGTTCGGCCACACCCAACTCGTTGATCCGGTTGTGCAAGGTGGTGATGTTCTGCTTGAGCGACTGCTCCTGCACCCGCCGCGCGGCCTCAGGCTTGATACTCGCCGTCAACTTGAATTCAGCCCCGTCCGTTGCCTCAACCGTTTGCAGGTCGGCAAACAGATCGGCGACCAGCGCCTTGCCCGCGTTCAACGTGGCCATGTCCCTAAACCGGATTTCAATGGTCTGGCCATTGCGGCTGATGCCGCTATGGCGGACATTCTTCTCGCGCAAGGAGGTGCGAATATCGCCGGCCAGCGACTCGGCCTTCTTGGCCAGGGCCGCCTGCATGTCGACCTGCAGCATGAAGTGCACGCCACCGCGCAAATCCAGCCCGAGATACATCGGAAACGCATGCAATGCGGTCAACCAGCCCGGTGAGCGTGACAGCAAATTCAGTGCCACGATGTACCCTGCGTTGGCGGCATCGGGGATCAGCGCCTTTTGGATCGCGTCCTTGGCTTTGAGCTGCGTGTCGGTACTGGCAAAACGCGCCCGCACCGAGCCGCCATCGAGGCTCACAAGATCGGGTTCGATGCCTGCCGCCTTGAGGGCTTCCTCGACACGCTGACGTGTGCCGGCGTCAACCTTGAAGGTCACCTTGGCCGAAGACACCTGGACCGCCGGTGCTTCGCCAAAAAAGTTCGGCAGCGTGTACAAGAAGCCCACCACCAGCGCGACCACAATGATCGCGTATTTCCACATCGGGTACCGATTCATGAACGCTCTTCTGTTGGAATGATCAATGCCAGCACTACTTCAGGCTTCCCCGCGGCAACACCTGCACCACCGCCGAGCGCTGCAGTTGGACTTCAACGCCGCTGGCAATCTCGAGCTTGATGTAAGCCTCGTCGAGCTTGACCACCTTGCCCAACACGCCCCCCACTGTGGCGACCTCGTCGCCCTTGGCCAGCGCGTCGATCATGGCGCGGTGCTCCTTTTGCTTTTTCATTTGTGGCCGGATCATCACAAAATACAGCACCACGAACATCAACACCAGTGGCAACATGCTTGTGAGCGTGGACTGCAGGTCCCCACCAGCGGTTGCAGCGGGGGCGGTTTGGGCGAAAGCAGAAGAAATGAACACAATACACTCCAGAGGGTTGAACCGCAGGCGTCGTCACAGGCGGGGGCCGCCCCCGCTCACGCCAGTAAACCGGCAGCCGGTTATTGTATGCGGCCCCGCAAAAACCCCATTCGTGGCATCACGCCACCTTTTGAACCCGTTCGGGGCTGTGAAACCGCGCCATTTGCGCGCTCCACTGTGACCGGAACAAGGCCACGTTGCGCTCCTTGATGTGTCCAAAGCCGCGAATCTGCTCGGGGCTGCGTGCCAGTTCCAGGGCGCAGGCATAGCCCGCGGCGTCGCCGCCCTGGCCATGACCGAGGACACCAAGAATCTCCTCTACGCCGGCGCGATATTCGACAATCAGCGCCCGCTCCTGACGCCGCTCGGCGGTCTTGCCGAAAATGTCGAGCCAGCCGCCGCGCAAACCTTTTAGTCTGGCAAGCACCCGAAAGGCGATCCGCACCGCCGGTCCATAGGGACGCTTTTGCAAGTGTCCCTGCGCGTCTTTCTTGGCCAGCAGCGGCGGTGCGAGGTGGTGGACCAGCCGGTACTCCCCTTCGAACATCGCGTCGATCCTCGCCAGAAAGGCCGGGTCCGTGTGCAGGCGTGCCACCTCATACTCGTCCTTGTACGCCATCAGCTTGAACAGATTGCGAGCCACGGCCTCGGTCAACGCAAGATCCTGCTTGCCCCAGCCCTGTTCCACGTCCCTGACCCGTTGCACAAAGGCCTGATAACACTGCGCGTACGCCGCGTCCTGATAGCCGCTCAGGAACTCAACCCGCCTGGCGATCAGATCCTCCAGGCCGGTGCGCCGGCCCAGCCTCACCACCTTGTCGGCCGCGCAGGCACGTTCGATCGCCTGCGGCTCGTGCGCGGCGCGCCGGCCCAGTTCAAAAGCAGCCTTGTTTTGCTCCACGGCGACGGCATTCAGCTCGATGGCGCGAATCAGCGATGCCTTCTGCAGCGGAATCCAGCCCTTTTGCCAGGCATAGCCCAGCAGCATCGGGTTCGTGTAAATGCTGTCGCCCATCAGCAGCGTGGCCGCACGGTCGGCGTTGAAGGCGCCCACGGCGCCGGCTCCCACGGCAGCGGCCACCGCATCGACACAGGCCTGCGAGGCATCGCGCCAGTTGAGGTTGGCCACCGAAGCAGCCGTTGGCGTGCCCTGCGAATTGATTGCCACCCGCGTGCGCCCCTGACACATGCGCAGCACCGTCTCGCGGCTGGCAGTGACCACCGGATCGCAACCAATGATCAGGTCGGCCGCGGCCATGCTGACGCGGCTGGTGCTGATCATTTCCTGCTTCGCGGCGATCAGCACATGGCTCCAGGTCGCGCCACCTTTTTGCGCCAGGCCACCGGCATCCTGGGTCACGATGCCCTGACCCTCGAGATGCGCCGCGACACCAAGCAACTGCCCAATGGTGATGACACCGGTACCGCCGACCCCGGCAACCACGATCCCCCAGACACCGCCAGGAGCCTCCTGGCTGGAGACCGGATCGGGCTCGGGCAAGACCGAACTGAACTCTGCCTTGACCGGTGCCGGGCCGACCTTCTTGCGCACCTGACCACCTTCAACGGTCACGAAACTCGGGCAGAAGCCCTTGATGCAGGAGAAATCTTTGTTGCAGGTACTCTGGTTGATGCGCCGCTTGCGCCCGAACTCGGTCTCCACTGGCTCGACACTCAGACAATTCGACTGCACACCACAATCGCCGCAACCCTCGCAGACCAGTTCGTTGATGAACACCCGCCGCGCCGGGTCGGCCAGCATGCCGCGTTTGCGCCGGCGCCGCTTCTCGGTCGCGCAGGTCTGGTCGTAGATGATGACAGTGGTGCCCTCGATATTGCGCAATTCGCGCTGGATCGCATCGAGTTCCTCGCGCGGGTGCACGCTCACGCCAGCCACCAGCCTCACCCCGGCGTACTTCTGCGGGTCGTCGGTCACCACCACCACCTCTTGTGCCCCTTCGGCCTGCACGCTTTGCGCAATCTGCGCCACCGAATGGCCCTGCGCGCGCTCGCCGACCTGCTGACCGCCGGTCATGGCCACCGCGTCGTTGTAAAGAATCTTGTAGGTGATGTTGACCCCGGCGGCGATGCTCTGGCGCACCGCCAGCAAGCCGCTGTGAAAGTAGGTGCCATCACCCAGATTCGCGAACATGTGCCGCTGCGTGCTGAAGGGTTGCTGGCCGACCCAGGGCACGCCCTCGCCGCCCATCTGCGTGAAACCCACTGTGGCGCGGTCCATCCACACACTCATGAAATGGCAGCCGATGCCGGCCATGGCCCGTGAACCCTCGGGCACGCGCGTCGAGGTGTTGTGGGGGCAGCCCGAGCAGAACCACGGCTGGCGCTCCGCCTGCACGCTGATGGTCTGCATGGCATGCTCCTTGGCCTGCAGCAGCGCCAGTTGCGCGTCGATACGCACCTGCAGATCGGCCGGCACGCCGAGTTTTTTCAGGCGCTGCGCGATGGCGCGCGCGATGATCGCCGGCGACAGATCGGCATTCGCACGCAGCAAGGTATTCGCGGTCGGATTCGCCATCGACCACTCGCCACCGCCCAGCGCATCGCTGCCCTCGTTGAACTTGCCAAGCACGTTTGGACGCACATCGGCGCGCCAGTTGTAGAGTTCCTCCTTGATCTGGTACTCGATGATCTGGCGCTTTTCCTCGATCACCAGAATCTCCTGCAGCCCGGTGGCAAATTCGCGCGTCGTCTGCGCCTCCAGAGGCCAGACCACGCCGACCTTGTGCAGGCGAATTCCGGCACGCTTGCAAGCCGCCTCGTCCAGACCCAAGTCCATCAGCGCCTGGCGTGTATCGTTGTACGCCTTGCCGCTCGCAATCAGGCCCAGCCGATCGTCGGCGCTTTCGATCACGTTGTAGTTCAGCCGATTCGCCCGAAGATAGGCCAGCGCGGCGTACCACTTGTAATGAAACAGCCGCGCCTCCTGCTCCAGCGGCTGGTCGGGCCAGCGGATGTGCAGGCCCCCGCTTGGCAACTGAAAGTCCGTCGGCACCTTGATCTGCACCCGATGCGGGTCCAGCGAAACTGCGGCGCTGGACTCGACAATTTCCTGGATTGTCTTCATGCCCGCCCAGACCCCGGAAAAGCGGCTCATGGCCCACGCGTGCAGGCCCAGATCGAGAATCTCCTGCACGCTCGCCGGGAAGAACACCGGCGTGCCGCAGGCCTTGAAAATGTGATCGCTTTGATGCGCTGCGGTCGAGCTTTTCGACATATGGTCATCGCCGGCAACGGCGATCACGCCACCCCAAGGCGTGGTACCGGCCATGTTCGCGTGCTTGAAGACGTCACCGCAGCGATCCACGCCCGGCCCCTTCCCGTACCAAATCCCGAACACACCATCGAAGCGGTTGCTGCCCGGGGGCGCAAATCCCAACTGCTGCGTGCCCCACAAGGCGGTCGCCGCCAACTCTTCATTGACGCCGGGCTGAAACACAATGTTGTGCGCCTTGAGGTGCTTTTCGGCCCGCACCAGCGCCTGATCGTAGCCGCCCAGCGGCGAGCCACGATAGCCGCTGATGAAACCTGCGGTGTTCTTGCCCGCGCGCTGGTCCCGCACCTGTTGCAGGATCGGCAGTCTGACCAGCGCCTGCACCCCGCTCATGAAAGCGCTGCCGGTCTCCAGCGCATACTTGTCATCCAGCGTCACAGTCTCCAGGGCGTGGGCGACGTGTTGGGGCAGCGGTGCGTTCATGGTTCGAGGATCTCCTGGCCGGGCGCGGAAGTTTGATATTAACGTGGGCCGTCCTGGCGTGGCCAAAGGACCCACAACTGCAGCGACTGCTTCAGACGTCCGGCCAGTTCAGCCGCCGCCGCATCCCAACCGGCAAAGTAGTCGGCGCGCACGGCCCCGACGATGGCGCTGCCCGTGTCCTGAGCCAGCACCAATTTGCGCAATTGAATCGCCGCACCCTGTGAGACCAGCCACACCGGCGTACCGTACGGAATGCTCAGCGGGTCCACGGCGATCGAGCGACCCGGTGTCAGCGCCACGCCCTGCGCACCTCGGGGGCCGGCGCCCGCGTCCAGTTCCGACAGCGGCTCCTCACGAAAGAACACAGTGCGCGGATTGCTCCAAAGCATCTCGTTGACGCGCCCGGGGTTGCGTGCCACCCAGGCCTTGATGCTCGGCCAGGAGGCCTCGCGCACAGCGCCCTGCTCAAGCAGCCACTTGCCAACACTCACGTAGGGCTGCTCGTTCGAGCCCGCGTAGGCCACCCGCACCATGTGCTGCGTGCCCTCCGGCTCGGTGATGCGCAGCCGCCCGGAGCCCTGGATCTGCAGGATCAGTGCGTCCACCGGGTCCGCCAGAAAAGCGATCTCCCGCCCCCTCAGCAAGGCCTGCACCGAAGCCTGCGTATCGATCTCCCGACGCGAGTACCAGGGCCGGCGCTGCGCCAGGTCCGCCGGCGGCCGGTACAGTGGCACGGAAAACCTGGCACTGGGGCGGCGCGAGGCCTCAAACACCGGCTCGAAATAGGCCGTCAGCAAACCCTCGGCGGCACCATCGGCGAGCGCCTCGACCCGGTACGGCTGAAATTGCTGCATCATCCAGGCACGCCGCTCCTCATCGCTGCCCACGCTCAAGCGGCGCACCTGCGGACAACTGCCCGCCAGTGCGGTGTTGGGGCGCTGGCAACTTTGGAGCCAGGCATTCCAGGCCTCATGCAGAGGATCCTCATTCCAACCCGGCAACTGTTCCCAGGGCACGGCGCTCCAGCGGCTTCTGGGTTGCAGTACGGTCGCATCAGGCACGACGGCAGGCAGGGGCGCTGGCGGCGTCTGCGCCAGCGGGACCTCGATCTGCGGCGTCGGCGCGCTCGCGCTGGTGCAGGCCGCGAGCATCCCTAAAATGACGCCATGCGTCACGCCAATCACCAGCCACTTCATGATCTGGCTCCTGCTTGAGTCACTCGGCGCACTCGCGCTGCTGGCACTGATCGTCTGGTGGACCATGTTTAGCGGCCGCAAGGGCGGCGAGCCGCCCACCGCGCGCAAACCGCCAGGGCAACCCTGAGTTCCGATGCCCGGGCGCGCCATCAACGCGCCACCTCGCTGGCGCGTGCCGCCACCCCGGGCGCTGCAGCCTCGCCGGAGGCCGTCTTGCGCTCCACCTTGGTGATCTTCGGTTCGGCCCAGCCACCGTCAATATGAAACTCCTGCGTTGCCGCCTCCGTCAGGGGCCGACGCAAGAACCACTGCGCCAGAAAAGTTCCCAAACCCACAGCCGGGTTGATCACGGTGGCAATCAGCGAGGCCGTTCCGGCGTTGATCTCGGGCACCACCACGACCTTGATGTCCTGCGTTTCCTGGGCAATATCGGCCTGCCCCTCCATCAGCACCGCGGCATTGATGCCCTTCATCTGCAGGTTGTTGGTACGCGCAATTCCCTGCTCGATGCCGATATCGCCGCGCAGAAAATCAAACGCAAAGCCTTCACTGAACACGTCACGAAAATCCAGCGTGAGGCGTCGCGGCAGCGACTGCAGGCTGAGCACCCCAAGCAATTTGGCGATGCCCGGTTCGGCCTTGAGAAATTGCCCGTTTTCAACGTTCACCGCAAAGGCGCCACTCATCGAGGCGTAATCCAGACTCAAGGGCGAGCCCAGCCAGGCCAGTTGCCCCTCCATCTTGCCGCGACCCTTCCGAACCACCCCTTTCATGCCCAGACGCGTGAGCAGTTCACCAGCGTCGGCGATCTCGAGCCTGAACTTCAGCGCCGTGCGCCGACGCTCGGCGGCGCCGCGCGCCGGCTGTGCCGCCTGGGCATCAAGCTTGGCCCAGTTGCCACTCGCACTCAGGGTGGCTTCGGGCGTGATCATGTTGAACTTGTTGAGTCGCCACTCGCGCGCACCGCTCTCGGCCGACTCGGCCAGCGCGCCACGGTTGACCGCCTCGATTTCCACCCGGCCCAGACGCTTGCCGCGCAGCTCGAAATCCTCCACCACCACATCAAGTGCCGGAATGCTTGCCGGTTGCTCGCTCAACAGCGCCTCCACCTCGCTGGCCGCCTTGGGCTCCATCAACAAACGCGACAAACGCGCGTACACGCGCCCGGCACTGGCATCGAGCGAAGGACGATATTGCAGATAACCATTGAGCTCTGTGGCATCCAGATTGGCACGCCACAGCGTGCCCTCGCGCGAACCACCGACCACCACGTTATGCAGCTTGCGCCCGCCAAACGTCAGCTCGCTGGCGCGCACCGCCAAGGTACTCGGCAAATAGCTCAGCGGCGTGCTGTTGGCACTGACCACCCCCAGGGGTGTACGCGCCGCCTGCGAGAGCAGTTCGCTCCATGCGTCGATGTCAAAACTGTTCAGATTGATGTTCGCCGCGACCCCCTCCTCGGGCATCGGCGCCGACTCCTGCGGGTTCAGACCCACGCCAACGCTGCCACGCAGCACCCGCGGCTCGCCCGAAGACAGATCGCGCAAATACGCGATCGAGAGCACACGCCCCAGCTCAAGATTGAACTGGTCGCGCAGCCGCAACGCTGCCCCCGGCGCGCCCGCTGCCGGCTCGCGCACCAGCGCCGTCTCCAGGCGCAGCGGCAGGCTGCTCTCGGCACTCTTGTTCAACGGCGCGGGCAGCCCCAGCGCCAGTCCCTGTAGCGTACTCGTCACGTTCAGCTCGGGCTCGCCGCGCCTGAACCCAAGCACAGCACTGTAGGCTGCGGTCCCGTTGGCCCCGCGCGCCAGCCGTGCCACAAACCCCAGCTCCCGGGCCTGACGCAGTCCTTCGGCCGAGACGCTGCCGCTGGCACGTATCAACGGTGACGCCGCTCCCGGCGTCGCCACGGAGCCGCCCTCGATGCGTGCGTCGCCACCAAGCATTCGCGCCTGCCCACCCACAATGGAAAACCCGCTCTCCGAGAAATTGACCGTGCCGCGGGCGCGGCTCAGCCGCGGTGTCTCCGGTGTCATCTGCAGTTCGTTGCCCGAGAGCAGCACACTGCCACGCACCTGCGACTTCTCCAGAGCGGCTATCGGCAGCGTCAGCGCCAGCTTGTATTGCGCCACACCGGCGGCGCTGGCGCGTGCCAGCGCATGCGCGCTCAGCGCGCCGATCGGCGAACCGTTGACCAGCGCCAGCGCCTCGCCAAGCGGGCCGCCCAGTTGGGCCTCCACCGTGACCACCGGCTCCTTTAGATCAGCGATCAGCGCCTGCACATGACTTGCCTGCAGGTTCGCGCCGGTGCCGATCCTGCTGCGCGCGTCCTTGACGCGCATCTGCGCGCGCTCAAAGACCAGTTCGCCGCTGAGTTGCGTCAACACCGGCCAAGGCAGGGCCTCGTGCGGCTGCAGGCTGCGCGGCACATAGGCATAGCTGGCGTTCTGCACATCGGCAGCAATCCGGAACTCGCCAAGCTTCGGGTCGGTAAACGGCATGTTGTGCAAATCACCGCGCACCTTGAAACGTGCCGCACTCACGCTGCCTGCCTGCACCGCGTCGCGCACATAGTCGCGCACCGATTTGTGAACCACCAGCGGCAGATAGCGATACACGCGCGTGCCGTTGGCGCGGCTCAATGTGCCCTGCAGATCCAGCACACCGGGAAAGCGTGCGTGCGCGGGCGACTTGGCCGGGTCGCTGGTCTCCCACTTGAGCTGTGCCTGCCCCTGGGCGTCGGCATTGCTGAATTTCAGGTTCGGCATCTGCAGCGTGATGCGTTCGCCCAGAATTTGCCAGCGCACGTCGCTCGAGAGTTGCGCCACCGGTACCTGCGCTTCTTCAAAAACCTCGGGCAGGGCCAGCCGACCGTCGGCCACGTCCACGCTGGCGCGACCGCCCGACTGGTTGAAGTCGAACTCGACCCGTGCCCCGGCAACGCCGGGCAGGCCCGACGCCGGCGCCAACTCAAGCCCGCGCACCAGGCCCCTGACGTCGTAACTCACCGGCGCCTGCGCCGGTCCCTGCCAGCGCGCCTCGATCTGCTCCACCAGACCACGGGGCATGTGTGCCGCCAGGAGCGTGCGCAGCGCCGGGTCCACCGGCAGCCGGTCGGCAATCTGCGATAACGCGGCCAGATCGAGGCGATCCGCCTTGACCTCGCCGCTCGCCGCCACCCGCCCCTCGGCACCGAGATAACGCACATTGACATTGCCGCCGGGCCAACGCAGACCCTCGCGCGTCTCAAATTCCAGGGCCTGAGTAGAAAACTCGAACCCTGCGGCCAGGGCACGCACCCCCAGGCGTCCGCGCACCGACTGCAACTCCAGTGGCCGCAGGCCGGAACCCAGCGTGACGCTGACCGCGCCTAGCGCCACATCGGCCAGCGCACCCTGGACCCGGGCGCGGCGGATGTCGACCCAGGCCGTCATGGCGCCGTGGCCCTGCTGCAAACTCACGCCGATGTCGGCATAGCGGCGCAATTCGGACAGATCAACCCGGGCAAACTGCGCATACATCTGGCCATCCCAATCCTGCCAGCGCCCGCTGTGGCGCGAGAGCAGCGGCTGGGCAAATATCGCCCGCAGGCTAAAGCGCTCACCCCAGGCGGGCGGCGGCGTCGCATCCAGGCGCAGCTTGTGCCCGCGCAGGTCATTGCGCAGCACCAGTTCCACACCACCCAGGGCCAGCGGTGGTGCGTCGCGCAGTTCGTCCGTCCACAGCACACTGCCGTCATGAATCGCAAACTCGATCTGCGAGAAGAGCCAGTCGCTGGCCTCCGGCCCGGCCTCGGCACTGCCCGAGACCTCAAAACCTGCCACCAGGATCCGGCCGGCCTTGTCGCGGCGGATGTCGAGTTGCGGGCTGTCCACATACAGTTGTTCAAACCCCAGGCGCAGGATCGAGCGTGGCGACAACGCCGCCAGCACCCGCGGCAAGCGCAAGGCGGCGCGGCCCTGCGCATCAAAGAGTTCAATGTTGGTGAGTTCGAACGACGGCATCATGCCGCTCGATTTGGCGGCGATCGCCTCGATGCGCACCGGCACGCCCAGCATCCGCGTGGCCCGCACCTCCAGCCACGGGCGCAATTCGCCGATTCGCGGCACAATCAACCAATGCAGCGCGGCCCAGGTGACTGCGAAGATGAACCATGCCGCCAACGTCAGACCAAGCGCCCAGCGGGCAAGGCGTGCCAGCAGGTGCAGCTTCGATGATGGAACGGGGCTCGCGTGCGGCATGGAGAACGGGTAACTATGACAGGAATTATGACCGGCCCGGTGCCGGAGCAGTCGCGCTGGTCGCAACGCGTGCGCCGTCGCTATCAGAGCCAGCTGCAACTGCTGCCCCCGGGCGTGCCCGATCCGGCCACGCTGGCCCAAACCTTTGACGCGCTGCTGGCCAGCAACCCTGACGTCGGCGTGGCTTTGCGCATCACCCGTCAGCTCGTGCTCGAGCGTTTGCTGAGTCTGGACTGCCAGGGTCAGGCCAGCCTGCAACAAGTCACCCAGGCGATGACCGACCTGGCCGAGTTTGCGTTGACGCGGGCGTGCCAGCAGGCGCAGTGCGAACTCGACCAGCGCTACGGCGCACCACTGCGCGCCGACGCCAGCCGCGCCCAGCTCTGGGTCGTTGGCATGGGCAAGCTCGGCGCGCGCGAGCTCAATGTCTCAAGCGACATCGACCTGATCTACGTCTACGACGAAGACGGCGAAACTGTCGGCGACGCACAGGGCCGGGGCCGGATTTCCAACCAGGAATACTTCGCCAAGGCGGTACGCGCGCTGTACACCCTGATTGGCGACAGCACCGAACACGGCTTCGTGTTTCGCGTTGACCTGGCGCTGCGCCCGAACGGCAACTCGGGCCCGCCGGTGGTCTCGCTGGGCGCGCTGGAAGAATATTTTCATGTTCAGGGCCGCGAGTGGGAGCGCTTTGCCTGGCTCAAGAGCCGCGTCGTGGCGCGCCTGGGCGCACCCGACAACGCCGTCGCCCAGGACCTGCGCGACGTGGTCTTGCCGTTTGTCTTTCGCCGCTACCTCGACTACAGCGTGTTTGACTCGCTGCGCGTGCTGCACCGGCAGATCCGCGACCATGCCAGCAAACGCAGCAGCGGCCACCCCGAGCGCGCCAACGACGTCAAGCTCGGGCGCGGCGGCATCCGCGAAATTGAATTCATCGTGCAACTGCTGCAGGTGGTGCGCGGCGGCCAGTTTCCGGAATTGCGCACGCGCCCCACGCTCAGCGCGCTGCAACGTCTGGTCAAGGCTGGTCTGATGCCCGAAGCAGCGGCTCAGTCGCTCGCGCAGGCGTATGAATTCCTGCGCCGCGTCGAACACCGCATCCAGTACCTCGATGACCAGCAGACCCACGTGCTGCCCAGCGCCGACGCCGACCTGGCCTGGATTGCCGCCACCATGGGTCGCGCCAGCACCTCGCAACTACTTGGCGAGCTCGACATGCACCGCGAATTCGTGGCGCAGGAATTTGACGCTCTGCTCGGCGGTGCCGAGAGCGAATGCAAGGCTTGCAACGGGCCGCCCAGGAATGCCGCGCCACACAGCTTTGACGACCTGCTGGAGCGCCTGAGCGCCGACTTTCGCGCGCGCGTGGCGCCCTGGCGCGCGCACCCGCGCGTGCTCGGGCTGCGCGAGGACTCACGCCTGCGCCTGTTGCGCCTGCTCTGGCGCACCGCCCAGTGGATCGGAGAAGGACGCATCAGCGAGCACGCAGCGGTGTGCCTGGCCGACTGGATCGAGCCACTGCTGCGCCGGGAAAGCTACCTAGCACTGCTGCTGGAGCGCCCCAGCGTGCACGAGCGGCTGCTGCACATGCTCGGCGCCGCGCGCTGGCCGGCACGCTACCTCCTGCAGCATCCGGGCGTGATCGACGAACTCGCTGGCGCGGCCCTGCTCGACGAGCGCTTCAACTCCGCAGATTTCGAGCGCGAGCTCGACGCCCGCCGCGTCGCGCTGGCCAGTGGCGGCGAGGACGACGATGAAGTACTGCTCAACCTGTTGCGCCGCGCACACCATGCGGAAGTGTTTCGCACCCTCGCTCGCGATGTGGAGGGCAAACTCAGCGTCGAACAGGTCGCCGACGACCTGAGTTCACTCGCCGACGCGGTGCTGCGCGTCACCACCCGCTGGTGCTGGAGCCGCCTGAAAAGCCGGCATCGCGAAACGCCGCAATTTGCCATCATCGCCTACGGCAAACTCGGTGGCAAGGAGCTCGGCTACGGCAGCGATCTCGACATCGTCTTCGTCTACCACGACGAGCACGAGATGGCGCAGGAAACTTACGGCGCGCTGGTGCGCAAGCTCATCAACTGGCTCACCGTCAAGACCGGCGAGGGCGACCTCTACGAAATCGACACCGCCCTGCGCCCCAACGGCAACTCCGGCCTCTTGATCACGAGCTTCGACGCCTACGCCCACTACCAGCAACAGCGCGGCAGCAACACCGCCTGGACCTGGGAACACCAGGCCATGACGCGGGCCCGATTCGTCCTCGGCGATGAGGCGCTGCGCCAGCGCTTTGACGCGGTGCGCCAAGCCGTCATCAGCGCCGGGCGCGACAACGCCGCGCTCAAGCACGAGATCGTCGCCATGCGCGAGCGTGTGCGCGCCGCGCATCCGATCAAGGGCACGGGCAACACGGCTCGCTTTGATGTCAAGCACAGCGCCGGGGGCATGATCGACGTCGAGTTCGCCACCCAGTATCTGGTGCTCTCGCAGTCAGCAGCGCACCCGCAGCTGATCGACAACCTGGGCAACATCGCCCTGCTCGAACGCGCCGAGGCCGCCGCGCTGCTACCTCCGGGCGTGGGCCACGCCGCGGCCAACGCCTACCGCGAACTGCGCCGCGTGCAACACCGCGCCCGCCTCAACGAGGAACCCACGCACGTCCCCGCCACCGAGTTGCAAGCCGAACGCGACGCCGTGCTGACGCTGTGGCGCGTGGTGTTTGGCGCCTGACCCATCCCCGTCACTGAGAAGGAAGGTCCGTCATTGCAACCAGCAAAGCGACGCGGCAATCCACATGAAGGCATGGATCGCCACGCTCCGCTCGCGATGACAACCGGTGTGGGTCGCGATAACCGTGAAAAGTGGCGCCGCGATGACTCCCCGAGTGTGCGACGCTAGTGACTGTGCAACTTCTCTTTCAACCAGACTTTGATCAGCGATTGATAGGGCACATCACGGGCGTTCGCGGCGGCTTTGATGGAATCGAGCAGATGCTGGGGCAAACGCAGCGAAATCGTCTTGGTCGTGGGCTTCAAGTTTGGAAGAGTTACCTTGCGGGCTTTCGACCAGTCAAGGTACTCAGCGGAATCATTCGCTTCCCAAAACGCGCGCTCTTGCGCTTCATTGGCGAACTTTGGGGTGACCTTAGTCGGCTTGTTCATAACTGACGCGCTCCTTTCGATGCATGTCCCGGGCCGAGATGATACGAATCAAACTTTGGGACTGGCGCAGGGTGAAGCTGATGTGCAGCCTTCGCCCGTCGTCCGTCTGACCCAAAGCGTGAAGCCGCGGTACTTCTTGACTGTGGGCTCCATCCTCCAATATCAGCAAGGGAGCGTTGAAGAATACTTGTTCGGCCTCGGCCATCGAGACGCCGTGCTTTTCGTTCTTTCGGGTATTGCCATCATCCCAGTTGAACCCGGTCAGCTTGCTCAGGTCAATCATTTTTGTATATTACCATAATGTACACCATCCTGCCACTTGGTATGGCGCGAAGGTGCTGCCCCGAAAACGCCAGGAGATGGTTTGACTTGTCCCAGCCTGGGCTGAGCAGGCGTGGTGGCGCGGGTATCAGTGCAAGCACCAGCACACCCCGCCCATCGTCGCGAGGCACTACGCCGTCATCGCACCCCCGTCATCGCGAGGCCGCAGGTCGTGGCGATCCATGGATTCTGGATTGCCAGCGCCACGCATCGCGGCACATGTCGGGCAGGGTTTGGGTGGCGCGCCAGCCAAGTAGGCGCGCGGCCAGCGAGGCGTCGGCATAACACTGCGCCACATCACCGGCACGGCGCGGGCCGATGCGGTACGGCACCTTTTTGCCGCTGGCCTGCTCAAAAGCGCGCACCACCTCCAGTACGCTGTGACCCTTGCCAGTACCCAGATTCACAGTAAAGCTGCCGCCACCGGCACCGCCGTGCAGCAGCGCCTGCAACGCCGCCACATGGCCAGCGGCCAGGTCCTGCACGTGGATGTAGTCGCGCACGCCGGTGCCATCGGGCGTGGCGTAATCGTTGCCCCACACGTTCAAAAACTCGCGCTGCCCCACCGCCACCTGCGCCACGTAAGGCATCAGGTTGTTGGGCACACCGGCCGGGTCTTCGCCAATCAGACCGCTGGGGTGCGCCCCCACCGGGTTGAAGTAGCGCAACACGCCAAAGCGCCAGGCCTTGTTTGACGTGCCCAGCGCCGCAAGCATGTCCTCGCATACCAGCTTGCCGTGGCCATACGGGTTGGTGTGGCTGCGCGCAAAGTCTTCGGTAATGGGCACCGAAGCCGGGTCGCCATACACGGTGGCGCTGCTGGAGAACACCAGCGTGCGGCAGTTGGCCGCGTCCATCGCCTGCAGCAAGGCGATAATGCCACCCACATTGTTGCGGTAGTACTTGAGCGGTTGCGCCACACTCTCGCCGACCGCCTTGAAGCCCGCAAAATGCACCACCGCCGCGATGGTGTGCTGCGCGATGAGCGCGCCCACCAGCGCCACGTCGGCCACATCGCCTCGCTCGCACAGCACCGGCGTACCGGTCAGCGCCTCAAGCCGTGCCAACACATCCGCACTGCTGTTTGAAAAGTCGTCAAGGATCATCGGCGTGAATCCCGCAGCAGCCAGCGCCACAAACGTGTGGCTGCCAATATATCCCGCGCCACCGGTAAGAAGAATGTTCATGGCTTCACTACCTTCATCGTGACCACTTGCCAACCCATTCCTTCATCGCCCGGCCGCTGCCCTCCAAAGCCTGCGCATCGGGTAACCAGGCCTGAAGACCAGGGGGTCGCAAATGGGCCTCAAAGTCGGTCGGTGCGGGCACGACCTGCAACCCCTGCGCGGCAAACAACGCCTGGGCACGCGGCATATGCAGGGCCGAGGTCACCAGCACAATGCGCTCGATGCCACGCGCCTTGAGCAACGACGCACTGAACGCCGCATTCTCTCGGGTGTTGTGACTGGCCTCTTCCAGCAGCAAAGCCTGCTCCGGCACACCCAAGTCATGCAGCAAGATGGCCATGGCACGGGCTTCCGAAAACAGATCGCGCCCGGGCACGCTGCCCCCGCTAAGGAGCAACAACGGCGCCTTGCCCGCATGAAAAAGCCTGGCCGCATACCAAACACGGTCAGCCGCAGCATACAGGTTGATGTCGGCCGATCGACCGGTGGCCGGAGCAACGCCGCCACCCAGCACCACCAGCGCCTGCGCGGGTGCAATGGCCGACAATGGCAGCGGTAAATACTCGTCCTCAATCCAGCCGCGCAGCCACAGGCTTGGCACCGGGGTTGACCAGAGCCACAACCACAGCAGAGCCAGCAGCCCGACCCTGAAGCCGGCGCGCAAGCACTTGCGCCAGGCCAGCAGCAACGCCAGGGCACCCAAACAAAGCGCGGCACCCAGCGGCGAGACCAGAAAGATCACGATCTTCGAGAACATGCGCGTTGCTTCAGGCGATCACGCCTCGCCCCGGCCTGGCCACAGCCTTTGCCACCAACTGCGCGGTGCTTCACTTCGGGGCGGTAGGGGGCAGGCGTTGGGGGCAAGATTGTCCACAATCGCCTGCGGACGTTCCTGCACCAGCCGGCGCGCCTCGTCGGCACCGAGCAGCCGCTCGGCCACCACGCGCCCTTGCGACAAGCAGGGAATTCGCCCGGAACTCGCGTGCGCGTCGGT
Organism: Pseudomonadota bacterium; assembly: GCA_021812315.1. Lineage (GTDB taxonomy): Bacteria > Pseudomonadota > Gammaproteobacteria > Burkholderiales > Burkholderiaceae_C > Rhodoferax. Next base: position 17,419 of record JAKANU010000001.1, on the reverse strand, counting down.
GGCGAGAATATGCGTGTGGCCCTCGCCCAGAAACTTCTCGCCCCAATACCGCGGGCGTTGCCCAAAATGCCCTGCCACGGCACCGGCTGTCACCTGCATCCAGGCACCCTGGCCGACGAGTTCGACAAAAACCTTGTAATGCGTTTCGATCCAGCTCAGCCGCTCCGGATGCGTGATCACCGGCACATAGTCCGCCATCATCAGTTGCCGTACCGATTCGGCAAACCGCGGCGGGGCCACATGGTGCGGTGGCTCCAGCAACAGGTAGCGCGAGCCATGCAGCGTCGGTATGGTTCCGCCGCGCAGGCCCTCAAGCAAACCCGGCACCAGATGCACATCGGCACCGCTGACCAGTTGCAAGCCGATGCCGCGTGCGTCGAGTTCGCGTTGCAACGCCACACGTGCAGTCGCAATGCCCGGCGCGTCGTTCATGTACAGCCCGGGATAAATATGCGGCGTGCAGGCCATGGTCCGAATACCATCGCCAACCGCCAGCCGTGCCATCTCCAGCGCCACCTCCAGCGTCGGCGCGCCGTCATCGATGCCGGGCAAAATGTGACTATGCAGGTCGATCATGGTCGCACCTGCAATTGCAGATTGTCAAAACGAACCTCCCCGCGCAGGCCGCCAAGCGCCTCCTCGGGCAACACCGTTTGCAATTGCAGAACCAGCGCCGGCCCACAACCCGCCGGCACATCAAACGCAAGTTCCATCGGCTGCCACTGGCCGGAGGTGTCCTTCAACGGTGGCGTATGCGCCACTTCGCGGCCACCCACCACGCAGCGCAGCGCCCAGGTCAGGCCCTGCTCGGTACGCAAGCGCATCGTCATGAATTCTCCGCTCAGCGTATAGCGGTTGCCCATCAACATCACATACTGGCGCACGATCGGCAAGGTCACCGCGCGGCCGGTGAAGTCAACCTCGAGCACGCCGCCACGCCCGCTGGCGGTGGCCTGATGCACCAGCGCCCCGGCCCTCGATGGCAGCACCGGCAGCACTTCCCAATCAAAGCCGCCAGGCATGAAGCCCTGCTCAAAATCGCCGTTGAATATCAGCGGCACCGAATGCCCCAGCGAGGCCAGCCACAAAGCGTGCGCCTCCATCCATTGGCCCTCGGCTTTCAACCCCGTCAACAGGCGCTGCAACAGGGCGGGCGGAACCGCTTTCAGCGCCAGCGCACGCACCACCAGCGGCATCGCCTTGATCACCGGTACGCGGGCCTGCGGCATCGAGTTGATGACCGGCTCCAGCCAGCGCGAGTCATTTTCAAGTTGCGCAATCATCGCCGCCAACGCGCTGGGCTCGAGCACCATCTTCGCCAACGCCAACGCGGCCGGGGCGTCGCGGTTGTCCTGCACCAGCCGCACCAACCAACCGACGGCCTGTGGCCACTGCTGCCGCTCAATGGCACGGCCCGCCTGCAAGCGCTGGACACGATAATCCTGCCCGGCCAGCTTCGTTGCCATCTCCAGCGCCGCGCCCTGCTCCAGCATCGCCAGATTGATCCACGCCTCGGAGTCCCCGGGGTTGCGCGCAATGCGTTTGCGCAGCGCACTCGCCTGTGCCTGCACATCGTTGGTCGGGCTGGCGCAAGAAGGCAACTCGGGCCACTGACCCAGCGTGCAGGCGCGCTCCAGGTTGTAGCCCCACGCCAGCCAGCCCAAAGCCAGCGCCAATGCCGTGGCCGCGATGCCCAGCGCAACACGGATGCTCACTGAACCCATAGGCTCATGGCCGCGCCCCTCCGGCAGAAATATCCGTCATCACCACCTGTCCGCCACGCTGGGCAAACAGCGCACGCAAGCGCAACTCGCGCACCGGCGCGGGCTGACCCTGGTCGTACAACACCAATTGCACCGTGCCATCAACCACCAGACGGTCCGCATCCGGATAGCCACGCAGCCGCACCGGCCCCAGGCGCACGGCGCGCGAATCGCCCACCAGCAGGTTGTACGCATTGACCAGATTGATGGCACCCTCACTGCGCCGCAGCGCCCGATCCATCGCCGCGAGCAGATCCTCACCACGGCCCGCCTGCATGGCCTGCATCAGCTCACCCATCGCCGACTGCGCATCGGCCAGACTAAGACGGCGCGCCGGCTTGCTGGCGGGCACGGCCGCAGTCGCAACCGGTGTCACAGACACAGTCGGGGCCACCACCGCAGGCGCGACCACCATCAACGGCTCGGCCACAGGCGCCAACACTGGCGCTGGTTCGGCCCGCACAGGGTCCGGGGCGGCAGGCTCGACACGGCGCGGTGCCAGCGCCTGTTCAACCGGGCTCGCCGGTGCCGGGTCTTCGGTCCTGACCCGCGCCACCCTGGCCGGGCGAATTGCCGGGGCCACCGGCGCAGAGACTACCAAATCATGATCTATCCGCAGCGTTGGCAGCAGGGCATGGGTCGAGGCTTGTGCCGGCACGGAAGCCGGCACCGGCTCGTCAGCACGTACCGCCACGCCTTGCGCCGTGCTGGCCAACTCACTGGTCTCGGCAACGTCCGGGCTCCCGGTCAGCATGAAGCTCAGCCCCAGCAGCACCGCACCGGCCGCCCCGGTGCCCATTACCCAAACCCATTTCACTTTCACCGGTCGAGGCTTGCGCGGCGTGGGCAACACGGCGGCCAGGCTGTTGACTGGCATCGGCCGCGGTGCCACGCTTGCCAGTTGCCGGTCGTACTCGCCGCGCTGTGCGCGCGAACTTAACACATCATTGGCCTGATTGATGCGCGTCGCAGCATCGCGTGGCCACTGGCTTGCGTCGCCAGCAAAGTCCGGATGCGTCAGCCGCATCAGAAGCCGGTAATGATCACGCAGGGTATCGGCCTGAAAGTCCCGCGGCAGCCCAAGCAAGGTGTAATGGTCGGCGCCGGATCGGAGCATGGCCATGCGCACAAAGAAGCAGGCAGCGCGCTGCGCCCGTGCCGCGTCCTCCGCAGCCAGTTCCAGTTCCTTCACCGGGCGGCCCGCCGCCAGCATGAGCACCTGGTGGCTGTGGTCAAACAGCGCGCGCGGCTCGCGCAAGGTCAGCGGGTAGCGCCCAGGCAAGGCTTCAAAGTCAAACAGTGCCTCCAGCAGACGATGCTGCCCGGCATTGCCTGAGCTGTTGCTAGCGAGCGCAGCCATGGCATCAGCGCCTGCACTCAAGCCGCTTGGCCAGCAGGCTCCTTGCGCCGCGACGGGCTACCGGTCAGTTGGCGATCTGCCTTGGGCGCTGCTTTCGAATCGCCGTAAGATCCGCCGTAGTAGTTGTAGTAGTAGCCGTAGCTGCTGGTGCTCCCCACCCGGGTCAGCGCCACACCCAAGGGCACGAGGCCACTCAGGCGCAAGCGCCGCAGCGCGTCGCGGATGCTCGATAGCCGCGTTTCGCCCGACTTCACCACAAACAGAATGTTCTGCACCTGATTGCCCAGCACGATCGAGTCCGCAATCCCCAGAATCGGCGGCGCGTCGATCACGATGCGTTCAAAGCCCAGTGCTTCGGCGCGTTCAAACAGTTCCATCAGACGCGGTCCCATCAGCAGGTCCACCGGGTTAGGTGGATGCCTGCCAGCCGTCATCACCGCCAGGTTCGGGATGTCCACGGTCTGGATCAATTCCACCATCCGCGTATCGCCCGACAAATAAGTCGACAAGCCGGCCTCGTTGGAGCGCGCCACTGCCCGGTGCAGCGATGGATTGCGCAGATCCGCGTCAATCAGCAGCACGCGCTCGCCCAACTGCGCAAAATTGATCGACAGCGCCAGCGCCGTGGTCGATTTGCCCTCGCCCTTGACGCTGCTCGTCACCATCAGCCGCCGTGGCGCACCCTCAGCGGTCGAGAACTGCAAAGCCGTGCGCATCGACCGATACGCCTCCGAGAACATGCTGCGCGGGTCTTCCACCGCCAGCAGCGCCAAGAAGGTTTGCTGCCCCTTCTTCTTCACCAGGGGAATGATCCCCAGCAGCGCCAGCCCAAGCTTGGTCTCGATGGTGACGGCGTCGTGCACCGAATCGTCGAGTTGCTCGCGCAGCACGATAAAGCCCATGCCAAGCAGCAAACCCGCCAGCAGACCAATACCGGCATTGAGCAAGAAATTGGGCGAAACCGGGAACAAGGGCGTCGTCGCGCTGTCCACCACCGAGATGTTGTTCGACGTGACGCCACTGGTCACGCCCACTTCCTTGATGCGTTGCAACAGCCCGTCGTACAACTGGCGGTTCGTGTCAACCTCGCGCTTGAGCAGGTTCATGTTCACGTTCTTGTCCTGCGCGATCAGCACTTCCTTGCGCGTAGCCTGCAGGCGCGCGCGCAACTGGTCTTCCTGCTTCTTTGCCGCGTCAAAGTGGCCCTTGATGGACGCCACTACGGAAGCGGTCTCCGCCTTGATGAGCTGATCGATTTCCTTGATCTGCGCTCTCAACTGCTGCATCTTCGGAAATTCGGGCTTGTAGGTGGCAAGGTTGGCAAGGTATTCGGCCTCGATCTTCGCCCTCTGCTCCTTATACGCCTGCACCGTCCTGTTTTCAAGAACCTGCGTCGCACCCGCCGGATTCGCCGCCACGCCGATATAGATCGACTCTGCCTTTACCCGCTCCTGCTCCGCTGCCGCGATTGCCGACGAATAATCCGTGTAAGTCTGATTGATGACATTGGTCTTCTCATCCAGCGTCAACAGCGAATTTTCCCGGGCATAGGTGTTGAGCGCGCGCTCCGACGCCTCAAGCTTGGCCTTGGTGGCCTTGATCTGATCTTCCAAGAACGACTTGGCGTAATCCGACGACTGGGTACGTCGCTCCATTCCAAGGGTAATAAATGTTTGGGCAATGGCATTCGTGACACGGGCGGCATGCGCAGCGCTTGCGTCCTTGAACTTGACCTTGACCAGGCGCGAATTGCGCACAGGTTCGACCGTCAACGCTTTCATAAAACGGCGCAGCACTTCTTCGTGGCCCAAGACGGTACGATCATTTACCGATGGCTTGCCCAACCGGTCGTACCCGGCAACCAGTTCGTCCCACCAGCCGACCTTGCTTGCCGAAGCAGCGCTGGCACTGGCTTGCGCCGCTACCGCGACAGGTGCTCCTGGTTCCACGCCCACGCCCCCACCGTTTGGCGCATCAAGACGCAAGTCGTCAATCACGCGCTCGGCCAGCGAACGGCTGCGCAACAACTCGTATTGCGTCTGCAGAATCAGCGTGTCGCTTTCCTGAAACGGGTCAATGTCCTTGGCAAACTGGACAACGCGCTGCGTAGCACGGTCAATTTGCAGCACCGCAGTGGCCTGATACACCGGCGTGCTGGTCAGGCCAAACACCAGAGCCGCCGCGACGCCAAGAACAGCCATGGCCAGCAGCACCCATTTGTAACGGGTGAGGATATGAAACAGCTCCCGGATGGAGACAGAATCATCAAATTCCTGCGTCGCCTCAGCTCGCGCCAGGTTGGCTTGCAAAGCAAACGACTGCTGCCGCAATTGCACTGCGGTAGCGCGACCGTTGGCCGGTATAGTCACCGGGCCCTGGTCCGGGACCGTCGGCCCGCCAGGTCCGGCAACAGAATTGTCAGAGGTAGTCATAGGTAAGTGTTGGAGGACAAACAGGCCAACGAAATCTAGCGGGGCACAAGCACTGAAAACGGATTGATCGAATCAATCACATCGCGGAACAAGGAGTCGCGCAACGCGGCACGTGCCGAATCGCGCTTGACCACAATCACATCGTCGGCCAGCACCAGCGGGTCCGGCAGTTCCCCAGCACGAATTTTCTCCAGGTCGTAGATCTGAGTTACCCGGGCTGCGCCAGGTGCGTCACGAAACACCATGATCTCGCTCAAGTTGGCCATCGGCGCGCCGCCGCCAGCCAGCGCCAGGGCACGCAACAGCGTCACCTGCCCCGTGACCGGGTAAATCCCGGGCCGCGCTACTGCACCTTCGACAGTAATGCGCTGCGTGGTGAACTCGCGAATGAACACTGACACCTGCGGGTCTTGCAAATAGTTCTTTGAGTATTTTTCGGCAACCAGTTCCTCGGCCTGCTGTGCCGACAGCCCCGCCACCACCACATTGCCCACCAGCGCCAGCGAGATCTGGCCCGACGAATTGACACGCACCGAGCGCTTCAGGTCTGGCACGCCGAACACTTCAACGTCGAGCAAATCATTGGGGCCGATGCGATAGTCGGCACCCAAACTGGCCAACGTACCCAGCGGGACTGCACGGCCCGCCGTTGGTGAAGATGCCGCCGTCATCGGCACCCCGGGCACTGATTCAGCTGCCGGTGCGCTCACGGGGGCAAGTGATTGCGTGAATGTCATCCCGGGCGTCTTGGCAGAGCCGGAGCCTTGCGCGAAGACCAACATCGGCTGCGACAGGGCCAGCCACAGAGCCAGCGCACCGAGCAAAAATCTGATCATCAATCCGTCCCTGCCTTCAATAAAGTCCGAGAGGGGATCATATTTCATTTGCGGCGCAAAAAAGCACCGAGCAGGCAGGCCGCAAGCGTGGCGTTGGCGGGAATGCGAAAATTGTAGTCCACCCAACTGTGCAAAAGCACTGCCAGCAAACCCAGTGCACAGCACAATTGCAACTGCAGCGAACCCGGCATACGGCTCACGCGGCTCGCCTGATGCCACAACCAAATAGCCTGGCGCGCAATCAAGCCGGCGGCCAACGCCGCAACCACAACAAACAGGGCACCAAACTCCATCAGCAGTTCAACATAGTCATTGTGCGCATGCTCAATCGAAGCCAGCATTCCCGGGGGCTGGAATTGCGGGTAAACGTTGGCAAAACTGCCGGGGCCGCTGCCTGTGGGCCAAAACGCCTGCGCCGCTTGCCAACTACTCTCGGTCAGTTGCCAACGGCCCGCCACTCCCTGCGTCAAAGCATCGTCCTCAAAGCGCGCAATAAGGGTCATCACCCCGGCGCTTATCAATACTGCCAGAACCACAAGAACCGCGGCGCCAAGTGCGTACCAACGGCGGTGCGGTTTGGCAACCGTGTTCAGAAGCAGCAGCACCGTAAGCAACGACACGACTATCGCGGCGACAGTGCCAGCTCGCGAAAGCGATGCCAGCACCGCCGCGGCCAACACCAATAGCGCCAGCGACCAAAGCGCTGTAACCCACATCGAACGCCGTGACTGCGCCCTGCCCACCCCAGGCAAGGACCGCCAGAGCATCAATATTGCCAGCGGCAAGGCCATGGCAATGAAGTTCGCAAAATTGTTGCGACCACCAAAGCTGCCAATCACCCCGCCAGCGGCATCAACACTAACACCGAAGCCAAGCTCCTTGAATGGCCCCGCCTGCAGCAATCCCCAAACGGACTGCAACAAAGCCAGCAGCACCCAGACAGTGGCGAGTGTGCGCAACTGTGCTGAAGTAGCCGTACGCGCAAGCATGAACCCAGTGACCGGTAAGATGCCCGCCAGCAAAGATGCAACAGTGGCATCGGGTGTGAGCGAGAGAGAGCGCCAGCCAACACCCGGCGCACTCGGATATGCGGCGTGCCCGGGCAACCCGGCCCAGAACGCCATGGGCAAGGGCGTGAGAAAGAGCAGCGCAGCCCAAAGCGGCGACAAGACCAGCAGCCATTCGCCGATGCCCAACGGCGCCACGTCGCGGCGATTGGCCAGCGTTGGCGAGCCAGCCAAAGATCGCATTGCAAGCAGCCAAAGCACCAACAGCGCCAGCCACTCAAGCCCGATCAGCGGCACATATCGATTACCCGCACGAAAGATCGGAACAAGAACCAGCAGCAGCACTCCGGCACCAAAAGAAACGGGGCCCAAGAGCCCCGTCTGCTTTGCCTGTAGCCGCTGCAAGGTCAACTACCGCTGGAGTTTGGCCGCTTAGTCCAGTGTCTGACGCTGGCGCCGTAACCCACACCCAGCGCGATGGGCAAACCGCCGCCAAAGCCGCCACCGGCAAAGGCGCCGCCACCACCACCACCAGCAAGTCCGCCGCCAGCCGGCGGCTTTGTGATGCTGGCCACCAGCGCCTTGCAGTCAAGCGCGGCGTCTATGAGGATGGACTCGTTGGCAGCTAGCGAGATTTCGCAGCCATTGTTCAACTTGATCAGCGCACTGCCGGTGGACGCCGCCGCCAAGCGCATGCCGTCGAAAATCTTCAGGTCTTTGACCAGGTTGCCCATGGTGTTGCCCTGGCTTACCGTGACGATGCCCTGCACGGTCTGGGCGACACCGACCGGGTCTGCCGCCAAAGCGCCACCACTGCCAAGCGCAGCCAATAAAAGCGCAAATGTAAGTTTTTTCATATCTGTATTCCCTCCAAAAGCCGCCTTCCGGGCTCGTTCACCCAGCAGCACGAAAACAGTATACACGCCGCGTTGTGGCAACGCAAGAAGCTTTTTTGGGGGCATTACCCTCTAATAAATTCATCCAGGATGGCCGGCACCAGTGCCGCATCAGCCAGCGCCACAGCGGTTTGGCTGCCGATGTTCCCGGCACCGCCGGTGAGGTATCAATGCCCGCCGCCCTTGATGATGACCAAGAAGCCGCGCCAGATGATCCGCAAATCGAGCAGCAGCAGCCCGAAGGATGTGCGTTTGATGTACTGGTCAACGTACTCGTACTCATAAATGGGGTTGCCCATCTCTGACGTGCCTTTGTTGATGTGCCCCAGCCCGAGCAAGCCGCCGCGCAACAAAAACCGGGTCACGTTGCCCTGCGCCTTATCGCGCTCGTAATGCAATATGGCCAAAGGGCGCGGGCCAACCACGCTCATGTCGCCCTTTAGCACGCTGAAAAACTGGGGCAATTCGTCGAGGTAAAACTTTTTCACAAACTCGCCCACATGGGTGCGGCTCTCGGGCGTCCACTCGGCTGAAAAGGCAATCCAGTCGTGCCGCCTGGCGCCCTCGGGCTCGATGTATTTCATCTTGATCAGGCGCATCTTGTATTTGGGGAAGACGCGCCCGGCGCTGACCGCGTTGTAATAAAAAAACATCGGCCCGGCGTTGTCGGGCAGCAACCAGCCCTCCACCAAGTACGCCAGCTTGAGCAACACAAAAACCGGCACCGCCGCCAGCAACACGACTGCCGCCAACAGCTTGTCAAACGCAGACTTGAAAAACCGGGGCGCCAGCGGCTCGGTCAGGTCAAAAATATGCGCGTAGCGGGCCCTGATCTCGGCGGTGGGGGGTTTGTAAGGGAAGGCTTGTTTGGGTTCAGTCGCTTGCGTCATAGGGGGCAGATTTCAGTACAAACTTCAGGCGCGCGCGCAGAGCCCGGGCCATGCGGGCGAGGGTCACCACCAGCAACCCGGCCGCAGCGCCGGCCATGTCGATATCAACATCCAGCCAACGCGGGTGCCGGTCTTGTGCAAAAAACTGTAGCCCCTCGGTCAGCAAAGCCAGCCCCAACGCCACCAATACCACCCGCACCAGCGGCCAGGCCAGCGGCCGGGCGTAGGCCAAGGCGGCCATACCGCCAAACAAGACAAAATGCGCCCACGACGATATGCCACCGCCCAGGCCCAGCTCTGTCAATGCTGCGGCACGCCAAGCCCCCGGCATCTGCGTGCCTGCCAACAACGCCAACAGTTGCAACAGCAACAAGTTTTTGGCCAGTCGATCAGTCATGGTTACATGGTATCAAGACCCTGCTTACTACCCATGTTTCCAAGAAGAAGGGTAGCGTCCCCATTAATGAGCTCAAATTGCACCCGCGAACGCTCAAATGCGTTGCAGGCTTTCATGTGGGCAATGACCGCATCCAGGTCGGAGTAGTTGAACCCCGCTGTCCAGCCTTGGATTTTCTGCATGGCGGCGACAAAAGGGGTGGGGTTTGCGTCCCGCGTGAGCGCTCTCAGACTGTCCAGGTATTCCTCGCGAAACAGGGTTGGAATAATGATGCGACACGCACCAACCACGGAAAGCTCGGCGTTCATCACCAATCGGGCCAGCCTACCATTGCCATCATTGAACGGGTGAACCTCGGACACCAAAAACATGGCCAGCAAGGCACGCCCTGTTCCAGCGGGAACCGATGGCAACAGCTTGGAGCCCTCGATGAGCGTGCCCCGAACCAGCTTTGGCAGGACAAACTCGGTATTGCCTGCGCGATTGGCTTTAACCTTGAATTCACCAGGGGCTGTTTCGGGGCGCTCAGCCATCTGGTCTGCATGGCGTGATCGCAATTGAACCTCAACCGGCTCACCAGAAGCGAGCACCTGGTTGGCCCAGCCAGGGTTGAGGGCCTGCCTGTAGACGCCGATGATGTCATGCGAATCTTTAGGGCGCACCTCAATGGGCTTGCCGTCCAGCACAAAACCCCGTGCGTCCTGAATATCAAACTCGGTTCCTTCGATGAAGTTGGAAAAATAGGATTCCAAAAATGCGAAGTGCGCGCGCGCCTGACTGGTGGCAGTGACGTTGGCTGGTTGACGCAGTGGCCATGCGCGTAACTCGGCAGCCAGCTTTTCAAACAAAGCAAGCCGATCTGGGTCATAGGGTATCTGGGCGGTGCGCGCTTTGCCAAACTGGGTGCTGAGCTGCGATACGCGTGATCCGATGATGCTTCCCACCATGGCATCAAGCAGGTTGAATTCCTTGTTAAAACCCAAAGCAGGAGCCAAGGCTCGGGCAGTCTCCCGCAAACGTGACAAGGACTCCTCTCCACGCGAGTCGCAAATGCTGAGCAAGCGTGCTTCCACAGCCTGGCGGCCTGCAGACTTCTTTACCGGTCCACGGCTCTGGGTCAGGTTTTCCAGTAAAAGCCGGGGCTCCGATGGGAAATACAGATCTTTGCCCTGCATGGGCATATCGCCCACTTGCCTGGGCGCACCCTTGAGAACGCTCACCGTCAAGCCCGGCAGCGCCACGGTGCGGCTATAGGTGTAGCTCAGGTACAGCAAGCCGTCCTGGGGCAAGCCCCCAGAAAAGGCGCTTCGGTAGCCATAGACGGCACCTGCAAACAAAGCTGCCAGCACGCGAATACGCTCGCGGGCAATCAGGGCGGGCCATTCTTCAGGTGGGCGGTCGGACGCGATACCTTTGGCAATAAGCGCAAGCTCGCCCAATTGAAGCCTGCGCTGAACGGCGCGCACCTGGGCGCTGTCCATCTCCGCGTAAAGCAAGAGGGAGTTGTCCCGTCTTGTCGTGTTTTTGGCTTCTAATTTTTTGACCATGGCCATTTTGTCGTTTTTACTGGTGTTAACGGCTTCGTATTGTCGCGTAAATTGATATTCGGCTCGATCAGGTCAAAAACGTGCGCCTCAATAAATGGGTAACGTCCCCTTTAATGTTTAGTGCCCATGCAGCCTTCGTGGGCAGCTATCTATTCAATAGCATCGTGGTCCCCGCAAGGAAGGGGGACAGACAAGAGTGGCTGCTTTTTTCGCGCCTCTTCGGTTAGTTGAAGTCTGACGCCAGTTTGCTTCTGAATTGGTGCATCGTGGTCAGCAATTGGCGCGCAGCCTGGGTGGCGGCTTGCAGGCGATCAAACCGTTCTGCGGCGCTGTCGGGGTAGTCGTGGGCAAACTGGTTGCCCACTTGCCGCGTGGCAAGCCATTCGTCTGCGCTGCTCAGCCAGCCGAGTTGTTCAAGGCGGGTAAAGCGGTCGATGGCAGACATGGGGCCAACGTCTTCGCCCAGGGCTTTGAGCACCGCGGGCATCAGCCGGGCACCGATGTCGTCTTGTAGCCGGGTGTAGCGGTAGGCAAACTGGTCGAGCAAACGGCGGTCTTCTTTGGACAGATGGCTGTAGTCGGCAAGCGTGAGCGCACGCCTATGCATATCCTGCAGGACTTCGTCAAGCGTCTCAGCGTGGGTTTGGCACACGGCGTCGATTTGCTGCAGTGCCAGTTGGTCTGGCGTGGGCTTCATTGGATTTGGATGCCGGTGGCATGAGCCACCATCACAATGGATCGGGGGTCGCCGGGCTGTTCAACGACAAGGTCAATCTTGCGCTCGCCGAGTTCGCGCTCCAGCAGGCTGAGCATTTTGACTTTCTTGGCAAATGGCTGGTCTGCCGCAGCGGCGCTGGGGCGCACGAGCAGGTCAATGTCGCCGCCTTTTTTGCCGTCGTCCACGCGCGAGCCGAATAGCCACACCGCAGCGTCCACACCAAAAGCTGCCGTGGCAGCATGGCGTATTGCCTGGATTTGATCAGTGCTTAGTCGCATGCCTGCATTATGCGGGCAGAGGGCCGGCATGCTTACCCACAAAGGGTAGCGCCCCCTTAATTACCTTGATTTAATCCCACGGATTGATGATGTTCAAACCAAAGCCTGCAAAGTCACGCACATTGCGGGTGACCAAGCTCAGGTTGTGATGCAGAGCCGTCGCGACCAACAAACTGTCGATGGCTGGCATCGCCCACGGTTGCAATGCCTTTTCGAATTTCTGGCTGCTTGCGACGCAACTCAGAAATCACATTGGTATCAATCAGATAACTCAAAGACCGAGCTCACGCGTCAAACTTTGATCGCGCTCGAAAGTCAGGTCATCCAGGCCAAACAAGGGGGAGCGCTGCATGAACTCCACCAGGGATTGCGAATTGCCACTGAGCTGATCAAACAAATCGCGTGACAGCACGACGGCCACCGATTTGCCATGCACCGTAATGTCTTGTGGGCCGTCTTGTTTGGCGCTTTTCACCACTACAACTCAATGTTTATGCGGGTTGTGGGGGCTTTTCAGGGACGACGAACTATTGGCCTCCAAGCAGCCCCAGCACATCCGTCTCAAACCGCCCCAACACCGCCTCCCGGTCCAGGTGCGTCTGGGCATACACGTAGCCAGCGGCACCCAGGCGTTGGCGCAGCGCCGGGTCTGCGGCCAGGGCGCGCACCGCCTTGGCAAACGCAGCGGGGTCTTCGGGTGGCACCACCACACCACAGTTTTGCACCACCGTTGCCAGCTCCGTGCCCTCATGGGCGGTGGCCACCACCGGGCGAGCGCTGGCCAGCATGCCTGTGAGCTTGCTGGGCATCACCAAATCGGCCGCGTCGGCGCGCTGGGGTAGCAGGTGGATGTCGGCCATCGCCAGCAAGTCTGGCAACCGCTCGGTCGGTTGCAGATCCAGAAAGCGAACATTGGGCAAGCCCTTGCAGCGCCTGACCAAGTCAGCACGTCCAACACCGTCGCCACAAAATACAAAATCGACCGCTACGGAATCAGTAGCAGCCTGCGCTTGCTGCACGGGCGCTGCAGCCATATTTGATGCAATTTCCGCAAGAATTTCCAGGCCCTGCTTGCCACCCATGTTGCCGCTGTAAAGCGCCACCACCGCATCAGGCGCAATGCCCAGCTCAGCCCGGTACCCGTCATTGCGAGCGTAGCGCGGCAATCCATGTGCCCCAGCGGCGAAAGCCGCCAAGTCCACCCAGTTCACCGCGAGCCTTGCCTTTGCAGCATCCACCCCCTTGTCCAGCAGCCGCTGATGCATCCTCTGCGAAATAGTTGACACCACGTCAAACCCTCGCATCAGCCAGCGCTCGGCCCCCGTCACCACGCGGCGCAGCCAAGCACCGCGCAGCAGACCCAAGTCAAACGCCGCATCAACCTCAAAGTCCTGTACATGCAGCCAGGCCTTGGCGCCACACAGCCGCGCTACCGCCAGCGCAGTGGGCGCACAAAACAGCGCAGGCTCCACCACCCACACCACATCGGGCCGCCAAAAAACCTGACGCAGCAGCACCGGTAAAGAGCTCAAGGCAAAGCTGGCCAGGTGCAACAGCCGCTTAATGCCACCAGGCTGGCGCGGCACCCACAGCGGGCAGCGCAGCACCTGCACGCCCTGCCAGCGCTCGGTGCGCCACGTGCTGGCGCTGTAGCCAGCGCTGACTGCCCAGGCCGGGTAATACGGCGGGGCAGTGACCACGCGCACCGCATGCCCCCGCGCGGCCAACCACGCCGCCAACTCGCCAGTGTATTTGCCGATGCCGGTCAGCTCCGGCGCGAAGTTGATGCCGCAGAGCAGGATCTTCATAAGAAAATCATCGGCCAACCGTTGTGCAGCTTGCGTTGGCTGCTAGCAAATATGTAGCGAACTAACTGCCACGCGGCGGCACATAGGCACGAACCACTTCCTTCTTGCGCAGGGCACTTACAAAGTACACCACCAACGCATACGCCACGGCCTTGGAGGCATAAGACCACGCCAGGTTGTAAACGCTGCTGTACGGGTGCCCGGCCCAAAACGCCTCGGCACACAGCAGGCCTACGGCAAGCCCGGCCATGGTGCAGCCAGCCTTTGCACCCAGGTTCCAGGCCGCCAACCCCATAGGCACAAAGTGCAGCGCCCACAGGCTAAAGCGCACGCCGCGCCAGGTGTCCAACGCCGCTATACCCAGCGACAAAGCTACATAAGCCCACATCGAGGCGTTACGCCTAAACACCGTCATCACCAACCACTCCTACACTGCGCCGCCCTTTGAACGGCGAACCCACAAACGTATGTCGCGGTGGCGGGTTCTGGGCCACCGCGTCGTGCAGGGCGGCCAGCAAATGTTGCGTCACCGTCTGCACCTTGAAATGCTTTTGAAAACACAGCTGCGCCTGCGCCCTCATGGCAGTTTTTTGCTCGGGCGCCAGCGCCAGCCAGTCGGTAAGCAACTGGTCCGCGCCGGCCTGCGTGTCGGGGTGGATTATGCCCGCACCCCCTTGCTGCACCTCGCGCCAGATGTTGACCTGGTGGGTAGTCAGCACCGGCACGCCGGAGGCCAGCGCCTCGGCCACCACAATACCAAAGTTCTCCTGGTGCGACGGCAGCACAAAGGCATCGGCCGCGTCGTAGGCGCCCCACTTGGCCTCGCCCTGCACCATCCCGGTAAACGTGACGCGCGCCTGCACCCCCAGCTGGGCCGCCTGCGCCTGCAGCCGCGCCACCCAGTCGGCATCGCCCGGGCCGGCCAGCACCAGGTGCAGCGCCGGGTCTTGCGCGGCCACCTTGGCAAAGGCCGCAATCAGCAAATCGCACCCCTTTTTGGGGTGTATGCGCGACAAGTACAACAGGTTGCGCGTGTGCCGCAGGTGCGCAAAGCGCTGCAAAAAGGCCTCGCGCGCGTGCCCGGGGGGCAGCTCGCGCTCGCGGATGCCGTAGCCCACCAGCCGTTCGCGGGCGCGGTACAGCCAAAACGACTGCCGCGCCAGCCGCAGCTCTTCGGCCGTGGTAAACAGCACCAGCCGCGCATCGCGCAGCGTGCGGTACTCTGCCCACGGCCAATACAACCACTTCTTGAGGTGCTTGAGCGGGTACTGGCGGGCAAACCACGGGTCCAGCATGCCGTGCAGAAAAATCACATACGGCAAGCCCAGCTGCCGCGCCACCGTGGCCGCGCACAGTCCGTGGTAGCCCCACATGCCGTGGATGATGAGCACGTCAAACTTGCGCCCGTGCTCGCGCAGCCAGGGCTCCAGCCGCGGCGCCAGGCCATATCTCAGGTAAGCAGGCCCCAGCAGATACACCGCCGCCGACGCCAGCCGCAGGTCCATGGGCGTACCAGGCGCATCCAGACACAGCGTTTGCGGCTCGTGGCCCATGCGCTCCATCTCAATACCCTGCTGGATAAGCCCTTCTACCGGGCCGCCCGCCTTGGGGTCGAGGGTGGGGATGATTTGCAGAATCTTCATAGTCGAATCAGGCTGCAGCGCCCGTGCAGCCTGCGTGGGGTGCTACTATTTTTATACCAGCAGCGCATGGACTTCTTGCGTGGTGGATGGCGCAATTTGCAGGGCCAGCTTGGCCAGGTTGATTTGCTTGGTGGCCTGGGCCACGGCCAGGGTGGTGGGCTCGACCTGGTAGGCCACGCGGGTCTTGAGCCACTCCAGCAGGTCGGCCAAATGCCACACCGTGGCGCTGCCCTCGTGCACCGGCAGCGGAAAGTTGGCGCTGTAGCCCAGCATCAGCTTGCGCAGGTTTTGCCGGGTAACGCCTACCACTTCGGCCACATCGGTCAGCCCCACGAAGTCCGGGGCGGCCTCGATCAGCTGCGCGTGGGGTACAGCGGTTTTCACGTCGGTCAGCGCGCTCAGCAACGCTGCCTCGGCCGACGGTGCCTCGCGGGTAAATTCCAACGCCAGCCGCCCGCTTAGGCCCACGCCCACCAGCGCATCGGTGCAACCCGCGGCGCCCAGGCGTTCGGCCACTTCGTGTGGGGTGCCGTCGTCCGGCGTCAGCCGGTATTTAAGGGTGAAGGTGTATTCCATTGCTATTCCTTAATCTGGTCCTCACTGCCGCCGCTTTCGCCCTGCACCTTGTGGGTGCTGCAGTTGTCTACTACCCGCCGAATGGCCCGCGCGTGGTTGCCAGCATTTTTGGGCGTGCTCCAAATGCCGGCAATGCAAAACTCACCGCACCGGCATTCTTCATCGTTGTAGGGGCAGTAAATGCGCCCCCATGCATGCGAGCCACCTTGCTCCACCCGCCACCCGTTGGCCTCGGCGTGGCGGAGCGCTTCTTCAACCTCCTTCTTGGGGTGCGCCGAACGAGCCATTGAAGCCTCCAGAATAGTAAATATCGGTTAGGTTGTCAAGTGACAACCTTCGCGCGGCAATCATTCCGCCTCCTGCTCCAACTCGCGCACCTTCAGCACAATGAAATACTCGTAAATGGCCTGCAACACCGCGTAGGTAAAACCGGCGCGCCCGTCCAGAAAACCCAGCTTGCCCAAATACAGCAGCAAAAACTTGACCAGCGGGCGAGCCGGCAGGCGGTAAAACAGCTCTTTCTGGTGGTAGCGGCGCTCGTGAAAATCTGACGCAGTAAACGCCTTGGCGATGCTGAACGCCCCGCCCTTGACACGGTTCTCCACAATCTGCTGCGCCTCAAACCGGCTGTAGGAGTTGTGCCGCTCCACCCACTGGCCCATGCCCTTGCTGAACGGGAAGTGGTCCAAATAACCCGCCACTTCGCCCACCGGGCCATCGGCAATGGAAATGGGGTTCACCAGCCGCTCATAGCGCATGTGCTGCGGCTTAAACAGCCGCATATAGAACGGTGACGCTTGCACATGCTTCAGCCACGTGCCCAAAAAGAAATCCCGCCTCTGCAGCCGGAACGCCACAAAGTCGCCCGGCGACACCACCGCCGCCTGCACCGCCTGCACCAGCTCGGGCGTCATGCGTTCGTCGGCATCGATGTAAAAAACCCACTCGTGCTTGAACTTGATGTTTTGTAAGCCCCAGTTTTGGTGGGCTGCCCAATTGTCAAAGGGGCGCGGCGTTACCTTGGCACCAAACTGCTCGGCAATTTCGACCGTGCGGTCGGTGCTAACCGAGTCGTACACATGAATATCGTCCGACCACGCAACGCTCTCCAGACAGCCGGGTAAATCCTGCTGCTCGTTTTTTGTGAGAATAATGACGGAGATATTGGCCATAGGAGATATTGCTAAGGAACATCTGAATAACCCGCGCCAATGCGGGAGCTGAAGGCCAAACAGTAGTTCAATGAATTCCGAATCACGATTCCACCG
>JAKANU010000086.1 GCA_021812315.1 Pseudomonadota bacterium | reverse complement strand
GCAAGGCGGTCGGGGAAAGCGCCCGCCAGGAGCGCGCCGACCCGTGCCTCCTGCTCTTCGGACCACCCGGGCGCCGCGGCGGGATCCGGGGCCAGGCGGCGGAGGATGCGGGCCATCTCGGCGTGCACCGCGCCCCGCCAGGAGCCGGCCCCGCCGGTGCCCGATCGGATCATCTCCAGCCGAAGCCGGAAATCCGGGTCCCGGGCGATCTCGGAGCCATCCCGCTCCTGCAGGAGCGCGCAGCCATGCACGGTTTCAGCCTTCAGTTGTTGCCCGTGACGGCGCCTGGAGTCGATCAAAAGTCAACGTGGCTGCAAGTCCGTCAGGCGCGACCAGACTACGTACTGCTCTGGGGTTGGGGTGTCATGAATTCCACCGCACTTAAGGAAGCCCAGGCTACAGGGTACCCTCGCGAGAAGATGTACGGTGTGTGGTGGTCTGGTGCAGAGCCAGATGTCAAAGACGTTGGCGACGGCGCCAAGGGTTACAACGCCGCGGCGTTTCAGCATGGTGCCGAACCCGATTCGAAAGTGGTGAAGGAAATACTCGCCAAGCTTCACGACAAAGGTCAGGGCACCGGTCCCAGGGAGGAAGTCGGCCAAGTTCTGTACATGCGTGGGGTCGTTAGCGCCATGCTGGGCGTCGAAGGAGTGCGGCGCGCTCAGGAACGTTATGGCAAAGGCAAATGGGTTAGTGGCGAGCAAGCGCGTTGGGGTTATGAGAACCTAGCCCTAGATCAAAAGAAACTTGACGCGCTTGGTTTTGCCGGCGTTTTGCGTCCGATCAGCACTTCCTGTGTCGACCACATGGGTTCGAATTGGGCGCGTGTGCAAACGTGGGATGGCAAGAAATGGGCCTTCTCGTCGGACTGGCTACAGGCTGACGAACAGGTCCTCAAGCCACTGGTCAAGGCGACAGCCGCAAAGTACGCTGCCGACCACAAATTGACACCACGCACCCCTGCAGATTGCCAATCCTGACCGGTTGACCGCCGCAGCCCGGGAATTGCTGCCCGGGCTGCGGTGAGCCAAGGCAGGGCATGAACCGCAAAGGCCGACAAGGCAGGCGTTGCTTGGCATCACAAGATTACACGGATTCAACCATGAGCACTCCCGAGATCGTTCTCAATGTCAATGGCATCGAGGTAATTTACAACCACGTCATTCTGGTTCTTAAGGGGGTATCCCTCACCGTGCCAGAAGGCAAAATCGTGGCGATCTTGGGTGGCAATGGTGCCGGAAAGACCACGACGCTACGAGCCATTTCCAACCTGCTGCGTGGTGAACGAGGCGAGGTGACCAAGGGAACGATCGAACTTCGCGGTGAGCGCATCGAAAACCTTTCCCCTGCAGACTTGGTTCAGCGCGGTGTGGTCCAGGTCATGGAGGGCCGCCACTGCTTCGCGCATCTCACCATCGAAGAGAACCTGCTTACCGGTGCTTATACGCGCAAGGACAAGAGCGAAATTGCCCGCAATCTGGAAAAGGTTTACACCTACTTTCCACGCCTGAAAACGAGGCGCGCCAGTCAGGCCGCCTACACTTCCGGTGGCGAGCAACAGATGTGCGCGGTGGGTCGTGCGTTGATGGCCAACCCGAGCATGGTTCTTTTGGACGAACCTTCGATGGGGCTGGCACCGCAGATCGTTGAAGAAGTATTTGAGATCGTCAGGGACCTTAATGAGAAGGAAAAGGTTACCTTCCTTCTGGCCGAACAAAACACGAATATGGCGCTGAAGTACTCGGATTACGGCTACATCATGGAGTCGGGACGGGTAGTTATGGACGGACTGGCCGGCGAGCTTGCAAGCAATGAAGATGTCAAGGAGTTTTACCTTGGCGTTGGAGGCAGCGAGCGCAAGAGCTTTAGAGACGTCAAGAGTTACAAGCGCCGCAAGCGCTGGCTGGCGTGATAAGAAATTTGGATCGCCCCAGTAGAGCCATCGCAGGCTAATGTCTCACAGGAATTGAAATGACCGAATACTATGATGCGCTGGAAACGCGCGATAGGGCTACGCGCGAAGCAGCCCTGATGGCGGCGCTACCGGGCCAGGTCTCGCATGCGAAGACGTCGTCGTCAGCGTTTTCCGAAATATTTCGTGACGTGGACGCGCGATTGGTGAACTCACGCGAGGCCCTGGCACGCCTGCCTGTCACACGCAAGCATGAACTCCTTGAACGACAGCACGCAAGCCATGGCGCAGTGGATGGCGACCTTTTCGGTGGCTTCAGTGCAGTGCCGTTTGGTCCACACATGCCGCGCGTGTTCTCCAGTCCGGGTCCGATCTACGAACCTGAGGGCGTAACCCAGGACTACTGGCGTATGGCTCGGGCGATGCACGCTGCGGGTTTTCGCGCTAACGAACTGATCTACAACTGCTTCAGTTATCACTTTGTACCAGCCGGCTCGATGATGGAATCGGGCGCGCGTGCCCTTGGTTGCACTGTTTTTGCGGGCGGCACCGGCCAAACCGAGCAACAGGTTCAAGCAATGGCTCAGCTCAGACCTGCGGGCTACATTGGCACACCAAGTTTTCTGAAGATCATCGTTGATAAGGCTGCGGAGATGGGTGTCGCCCTGCCGAGCGTCAAGAAGGCAATGTTCGGTGGCGAGGCTTTCCCGCCCTCTCTGTGTCACTGGTTTGCGGAGCGCGGCATTACCGGGTATCAATGCTATGCCACGGCCGATTTGGGATCGATTGCTTATGAAACGGTGGCCCGGGAGGGGCTGGTCGTTGACGAAGGTGTCATCGTCGAGATTGTTCGACCTGGCACGGGTGACCCAGTCGCGGAAGGCGAAGTTGGCGAAGTCGTCGTCACGACTTTCAATCGCGAATATCCGCTGATTCGATTTGGAACCGGAGACCTGTCTGCAATATTGCCCGGTACCTGTCCCAGCGGACGCACCAATGCTCGCATCAAGGGTTGGATGGGACGTGCGGATCAGACGACCAAGATCCGCGGCATGTTCGTACATCCGGGTCAGGTTGCCGATATCACTCGTCGTTTTCCGGAAGTCAAACGTGCGCGCCTGGTCGTCACCGGAGAGCTCGCCAACGACACGATGACATTAAGAGTTGAAGCGACCGTTGCGGAGTCCGAAGCCCTGGCCACAACGATTGGCGAAGCCATTCGCGCCGTTACCAAGTTACGCGGCAGCGTGGAATTTGTGCGCCCAGGCTCCCTGCCTAATGACGGAAAGGTCATTGAGGACGCTAGAAGTTATACCTGAGATTGCTTTGGCCGACGAACAACAAGGCCACACTTGGCATTCAATAGCATGCGGCGTATGTGCCATGCGAAATTTCTGGTGGCCTGGGGCGGAATCGAACCACCGACACAAGGATTTTCAGTCCTCTGCTCTACCAACTGAGCTACCGGGCCAGAGCGGAAAATTATAGCATCGTCGCCCCGCATGACGGCGACTCAGTTGCCGCTGCGCTTGCCACGTGTCAGATCAATTCCCAATTGCTTTAGCTTGCGGTACAGGTGTGTTCTCTCGAGACCGGTCTTCTCGGCAACTCGCGTCATCGAGCCGTTTTCCTTGGCAAGGTGATACTCAAAATAGGCCTTCTCGAATTCATCGCGCGACTCTCGCAGAGGCTTGTCAAGCACAAAGCTCTGTTGCGACAGCGGTCCGGATTGCGGCAAACCGGACAGTGGAAGTTCGACTGGCGGTGTGCCCGCGGGTTCCAGAACCGCCATTGCCGTCGGCACCACCGCTGCAGTCACCGGCTTTCGAGCTGATCCTTGAAGCAGGGCCTGTTCGACGGCCTTGAGCAGCTTCTGCAGGGTAATCGGCTTCTCCAGGAACGCTAGCGCGCCAATCTTCGTGGCCTCTACCGCGGTGTCAATGGTTGCATGCCCGCTCATCATGATCACCGGCATCGTCAGCGCCCCGGAGGATGACCACTCTTTCAAGAGGGTGACGCCATCGGTGTCCGGCATCCAAATGTCGAGCAACACCAGGTCGGGTCGGTCGCGCAGTCGCGCGGCCCGCGCTTGGGCAGCATTTTCGGCAACTTCGACGGTATGGCCCTCGTCATTCAAGATCTCCAACAACAGATCGCGAATGCCGAGTTCGTCGTCAACCACCAGTATGTTTGCCATGATTTAGCGCGTTCCTTCGATATACCCCTGTCACCCCGCTATCCCGGCGCGACGTTTTCAACCACGAATGATAACGACACTTGGGCACCAACCGTTTTCCCGTCGACGACTCGATTTGAAATATCCACGCGACTGGCATGCTCGTCAGCTATCTTTTTGACCACCGCAAGCCCCAGCCCGGTACCTTTGGCCTTGGTCGTGACGTAGGGCTCAAAGACCCGCCTAAGAATGCGCTCCGGGAATCCCGTCCCACCGTCGCAGACGCTGAGTCGAACCCGGCCACTCGCTTCAATCCACTTTGTCTTGACAATCACGGCTTCAGTCTGCATCTGAACGTCAACGGATTCCGTGGCGTCAAGCGCATTCTGCACCAGATTGTGCAAGACCTGTCGCAGCTGCTGAGCATCACCCATGATTCTGGGACTGCGGGCATCAAGATCCACACACACGGGAACTCTGGCCGTCTCACTTGGGTAGAGTTGCAGAACCTCGGTAATCAACAGGTTCAAGTTCACTGGTTTGAGTTCCGCAGCTGGTAGTCGAGCATAGTCACGGAACTCGTTGACAAGTCGCTTCATGGCATCGACCTGGTCGACGATTGTCTTGACCGACCTCGTGAGCAATGTCCGCTCAGGTGCGGCGAGTTTGTCAGACAATTTCATCTCCAGGCGTTCAGCCGAGAGCTGAATTGGCGTCAACGGGTTCTTGATTTCGTGAGCCAGCCGTCTCGCCACCTCACCCCAAGCCTGAGATCGCTGGGCAGAGACAATTTCGGAGATGTCATCAAAAACCAGAAGTCGAGAGGCATCGGGCAACTCTGCGCCGCGAGCCACCAGAACAAGCGCGTCGTCGGCCTGTCGCCCAACCGGGCGGCCCGCAGCGCTTCCCAATTCAAAAGAGTGCTGCCAGTGATCAAGCCCGTGTTCACTTCGCGTGCCTAGAAAGGATTCGAATTGCGCTTGAATGTTCTCACCAAACGTCTCCAGGCCTTCAATGTCAGTGAGCGGCCTCCCGGTGTAGGCCGCCAGGGGAACACGCAGGATCCGGGTTGCGCCTGGATTTGAAGAGCGAATCTGTCCCTGAGCGTCAAGGACGATGACACCGGCAGTTAGATTGTCCAGAATGGTTTGCAAATTGGCGCGTGCCTCACTCACCTGTTCCATGCTCAGTTGAACCGCGTGTCTGGCTTCGGAAAGTTGCCGCGTCATTTCGGCAAAGGAACGGGTCAGGCCGTCGAGTTCATCGTGCCCCTGCAGCGAAGCTTTCGGCGTCAAGTCACCAGCGGCCACCTGACGGACGCCATCAGCGAGCAACAATAGTGGGCGCGCGATTTGGTTACCTAACACAACAGCCAACAACACGGCACCAAAAACGGCAAGGAAGAGGCTCAACGTCAGCGTCCCGATGTACATTCGCTGCAACCCTTGGCGCGCAAGTGCACGTTCCTGATATTCCCGGTTCGCCTCCGTGACAGCCAGGGCATTGGCAACCAGCGTGGGCGGCAAGGTCTGGGTCACCAGAAGGAAGCGTGGCTCGCCGAGGAAAGACAGGTCGGTATTCGACACCAGCACAAGCACTTTGATCCTGGCACCCGCCGCCATACTGGGAACCACGTCTTCCAACCCTTCAATCCATGCCAGCGAGCGCTGCAGACGCGCGCTTCGAAATTGCTGCTGGTTCGGGCGTTCGGGGTTGAGCTGGTAGCGTGCGCGCCCAGCGGCCGCGATCAGTTGTCCACTAGCACTCCACAGTGTCAGGTCACTGGCACCCAGTTGCTCGCGTGCCCGCTCTATTGGCAATGCTGCGGTGGCGTCGGGGGTGTCTGCCAAAAGGAGCGCAGTCGCACGCGCCTTACCCGCGAGCTCATTGGACAGGGTCTCGAGGGTGGCGCGCCCCAGGCTCAGGCCGGCGTCCAGCGCACCTTCCACCTTGATGTCGAACCAGCTTTCGATGGAACGCGAAACGAACTGGTAGGAAACAACATAGATCAGGACTCCGGGCGCGAAACCGGCAAGCGCAAAAATCGCTGCCAGCTTCACCAACAGTTGACTGCCGAATTTTCCCTGCCGCAAGCGATGCAGCAATCTCACGGCGATCCAAACAATGACCAGCAGAAGCAATGCTGCGACCACCACATTGAGTACAAACAGTCTGGCGTAGTTGCGCTCATAGAGCTGGCGATTGGTTGTCGCCTGCATCAACAGGAACAGTAAAACCAGACCAATGGCCACCATCGCGGCCAGGCCAACGCCAACAGTCCATCGCACGGTGCGGGAATTTCGCAGGGAATAACGTTCTGCCCCTGCTGCCACCCTCTCCTCAGCACTCATCGGGCGGGCTCCAATGTCAAGGGCTGCTTGACCATGGCCTCGATGCTCCAGTCGGTCTGCCCCAGCGTGCCGATTTGAAAAAGACGCGGCAGTTGTGAACTGTCGAGCTGAAAGCGGAATTCAACGTAGTAGTTCTTGTCGGGCTCGAGTTCGCCAATATCCGCGATCTTCCAGCGCGCCAAGCGCTGCAGCGCGCCCAGTGCCTCTTGCAGGGAGTCAAAGGTCTGGTTGAGTGCCACACCCAACCCTGCTGTCGTCATGACGCCTGAGGTGGCGTTGAGGCGCCATCGACGTGTGAGCGGCTGGTAGACGAGCCGCATATGACGCTCTGCGCTCAACACCTTCTTGTTGGTCCAGTACCAGCGCTCTTGAAATACATCGACACGAGCCACGAATATCACGGGCACCCCCTTTAGAAGGGCCTCTTCAATGGCGGCTGACAATTCGAACTTGACCATCGCTGAGAGCATGACGGACTCACCCACCCGCTCAAGCTTTAGTGCGTAGATTTCGGTCGCAGGTGTATCCGCCTGAGCGGCCACCGGGAAAGTCCACGCAAAACAGGCACAGATCAGCAACCTGATCAGATCAAGCCGCGCACTTTTCCAGCAGGGCAAAATAGAAGCCGTCATGGTCATCAGTGGAATTGTCCCGGACAGGCTCGGGATTCGTTCCTCCTTGAGGCATCAAATGCCCTGGCGAAGGCAGTATACGGGCCCCGGTGTTGTGCGCAAGAAACGTTTGTATCTGATTCTCTCCCTCAGTCCGGAAAATTGAACACGTACAGTACAAGAGCTTTCCCTTTGGCTTTAGTAACGGCCAAAGGGCATTGAGCAGTCTGGTCTGGGTCGCGACAAATTGCGCCATGTCGGACTCCCGGCGCAGCCAGGCTATGTCCGGATGACGCCGGACCACGCCGGAGCCTGAGCAAGGTGCATCAAGCAAAATGGCATCAAACAAGCGCCCATCCCACCAAGTGGAGGTTTCGGCGGCGTCTGCGACCATCACTTCGGCATCCAGACCGAGTCGGCGCAGGTTTTCACTGATGCGCCCACAGCGCCGCGCATCAATGTCCAACGCGGTCACCGCTGCGTCAGAAATCTCCAGCAGGTGGGCCGTCTTCCCGCCAGGGGCGGCGCAGGCATCCAGGATGCGAGGGCGACTGGCAGCGCTCAATTCTCGAAGAAGCAGAGGCGCGGCAAGCTGCGCTGCCGCATCCTGCACCGACACGAGTCCTTCGGCAAACCCGGGCAATTCCTGTACCGGGCAAGGCTGCCTCAGGATGACTCCCGACTGCCCCACCGCAATCGATTCGAGTCCAGCACGCATCAACGCCGCGACGTAGCCCGGGACCGTGCCCTTTCGGGCATTAACCCGCAAGGTCATCGGCGGGCGGCCGTTTCCTTCCCTCAAAATGGCTTGCCACCCGTGCGGCTGCTCATTCATGAGCAACCGGATCCACCACAACGGACGATTCCACAGCGCCACCAAATTCTTACCGCTCATGGCCATCAAGCCTTCGCGTTCCCGAAGAAACCGCCGCAGGCATCCGTTGATGAACCCTGCCTGCGCGCGTGTTACTTCGCTCCGTTTGGCCGCCAAGACCGCTTGATTGACCAGCGTAAACGCCTCATAGGGCGCTCCTGACTGCGGGCACAAGAGTGCCAGCGCAGTCAACAGCAACGCCTGGGTGCGCGGTGGCGGTGCGCGCTTTGCGAGCAATTCCTGCAATGCCTGCGCCCGCCCGAATGAACGTAGCACTAGAAAGGTCAACGCCTGCACCCCAGGACGAAGTTCTATGGGAACGTCGTTGAGCGCGGCGGTGCCCGACAAGCCCGAGCGGATCGCCAGCACAACCGAGGCAACGGCCTGCAATTGCCGCCATAATTCGATCTTGTGACCAGAAACGTTCATGCCCAAGGCTAGAGAAGCCTGGCCGGCTGGAAGCCCGTCAAGCGCGCCAACACAACAGCTGGAAATTGGGCAATCGCGTTGTTGTAATGTCCAACCGCTTCGTTGAAGTCGACGCGTGCTTTTTCAAACTCAAATGCCACGCGGTTCCATTGCAATTGGAGAGTCTCTGGCAGAACGGGCCAGGCGAGGTCGGCGGGCAGGTTTTGCAGTTGCAACCACGACAAACACAATGATTCAAGCTTCCCTCGGAGGGTGTCAACCGCGGCGGCTTCCAAGGGCACGGAATTGGCGGCCTTGAGGGCCTGGCTGAACTCGCCAGCAACGCTGGTTAGGGTGCTCGAGGCTGCTACGACATACTGATTTCCAGCCGCGGCGGCATCGACCGGGGGCTCGGTGACAAGCTCTGGCGAAATCGTCCTGATCAGCGACAAATACTGTTGCAGCAGATTCGCCACCGGCGCAAAAGCGGCGATAGCGTGAGTCCGCAATCGCATCATCCGGTTGTAAGCGCCCACCGACCAGAAGATGATCACAGCCAAGACCAACCAAGCGGTGATCGAGTCACCCATTGCCAACATCGTCTCCAAGCGTCCCCGTGCCGTCCCGCTTCAAGCGGCACCGATAAGGCCTCGGGCGTGTACGGCACACGCCCGAGACATCACAAGGATGGGCTGCAGAGTATGGGCTAATCGGACATTGCGCCTTCGTCTGCCGACGTGATACCGTTATCGCCGGCGAGCTCAGCCGCCTCAGCCTCAGCAATGGCGCGACGCTCTGCATCATCCATATTCTCGCGCACCTTGCGTGCCTCGTGATAGGCCAGCCCGGTACCCGCTGGAATCAGGCGCCCGACAATGACATTTTCCTTCAGGCCGCGCAGCTCATCTCGTTTACCCATGATCGCCGCTTCCGTCAGCACCCGTGTCGTTTCCTGGAACGACGCGGCACTGATGAAACTATCGGTAGACAGTGATGCCTTCGTAATGCCAAGTAACAGATTGGTGAACGTCGCCACAGTCTTGCCCTCGGCGCGCAACGCGTCATTGGTATTGAGCATTTCAGAGCGTTCCACCTGTTCGCCAATGATGTAGCTCGAATCCCCCGGATTTTCTACCACGACACGGCGCAACATCTGCCGGACGATGACTTCAATGTGCTTGTCATTGATTTTGACGCCCTGCAAGCGATAGACGTCTTGCACTTCGTCGACGATGTAGCGCGCCAGCTCCTCGGAGCCCAGCAAGCGCAGAATGTCCTGCGGGTCTGCCGGGCCATCGACGACGCTCTCGCCTTTGTTGACGACCTGGCCTTCGTGCACGATGATGCTCTTTTCCTTGGGAACCAGTTCCTCCCACACCGCCCCATCGGGGTCGGTGATTTGCAAGCGGATTTTCCCTTTGGTCTCTTTGCCGAAAGACACCGTCCCGGTTACTTCCGCCAACACCCCTTTGTCCTTCGGCGAGCGGGCTTCAAACAGTTCTGCAACGCGCGGCAAACCGCCGGTAATGTCGCGCGTCTTCTGACCCTCAATCGGAATGCGCGCCAGAACCTCCCCGGGGTCAACCGCCTGTCCATCGCGAACCTGAATCAGCGCGCCAACGGGGAATCCGATGGTGACCGAGTGGTCGGTTCCAGGAATCTTCACCTCGTTGCCGGAGACGTCAATCAGCTTGACCTGCGGACGCACGACCTTGGCCGCGCCGCGCCGCTTGGGATCGATGACGACCAGCGTCGACAGGCCCGTCACTTCATCGACCTGCTTGGCGACCGTCACGCCCTCTTCGACGTT
>JAKANU010000085.1 GCA_021812315.1 Pseudomonadota bacterium | reverse complement strand
GTCCACGCCGGTGCTGCCGGCCGCAATAATGATGGACTGCACCATGGACTATGACTCGATCGCCAAGGCCGGCTCCATGCTCGGCTCTGGCGCGCTGATCGTCATGGACGACAGCCGCTGCATGGTCAAGAGTTTGCAGCGGCTGAGCTATTTCTACATGCACGAGTCGTGCGGTCAATGCACGCCATGCCGTGAAGGTACCGGTTGGCTATACCGGGTTGTCGACCGGATCGAAAACGGCCAGGGCCGGGCCAGTGACATGGATCTGCTCGACAACGTGGCCGAAAGCATCATGGGGCGGACGATTTGTGCGCTCGGCGACGCTGCGGCCATGCCCGTGCGTGCCATGCTCAGGCATTTCCGTCCTGAATTTGAATATCACGTAGAGCACAAGACCTGCATGGTCCCGGCCTACGTCTGAGCGAGTCGAAAGATGATTGAAATTGAACTCGACGGAAAGAAGGTGGACGTGCCCGAAGGCAGCGTCATCATGCACGCAGCCGATAAGGCCGGTACCTACATCCCGCATTTTTGTTATCACAAGAAGCTGAGCATCGCGGCGAGTTGCCGCATGTGTCTGGTGGACGTGGAAAAAATGCCCAAACCGATGCCGGCCTGTGCCACCACCGTGATGCCCGGAATGATTGTGCGCACACGTAGCGACAAGGCCTTGAGCGCACAAAGGTCGGTGATGGAATTTCTGTTGATCAATCATCCCCTGGACTGCCCGATTTGTGATCAGGGCGGTGAGTGCCAGTTGCAGGATCTGGCGGTCGGATACGGCAAATCAGCCTCTCGCTACGATGAAGAGAAGCGGGTGGTTCCAGTCAAGGATGTTGGACCGTTGATTTCCATGCAGGAGATGGCTCGCTGCATCCATTGCACACGTTGTGTGCGCTTCGGCCAGGAGGTGGCCGGCGTGATGGAACTGGGCATGACGCACCGCGGTGAACATGCCGAAATCGAAACGTTTATTGGCCAATCGGTGGATTCCGAACTCTCGGGCAACATGATCGACATCTGTCCCGTCGGTGCGCTCACGAGCAAGCCGTTTCGCTATAGCGCGCGGACCTGGGAACTCTCCAGGCGCAAGTCGATCAGCCCGCATGATTCGACAGGGGCAAATTTGATCGTGCAGGTCAAGAACAACCGAGTCATGCGTGTTGTGCCGTTTGAAAACGAGGCGGTCAATGAGTGCTGGATCGCGGATCGGGACCGCTTTTCGTACGAGGCTCTGAATGGTGACGAGCGACTGACTTCACCGATGCTCAAACAAGGGGGTGTCTGGAAGCAAGTGGACTGGCAAACGGCCCTGGAATACGTCGCCAACGGCCTCAAACAAATCAGGACCGATCATGGCGCCTCGGCTATCGGTGCATTGGTCAGCCCGCATAGCACCCTTGAGGAATTGTTTCTTGCCGGTTCACTGATGAATGGCCTGGGTAGCCAGAACGTTGATTACCGCTTGCGCCATGCCGAGTTCGCGCCCGTGCAAGGCATCCGGTTCCTGGGGACTTCGATTGCTACGTTGTCGAGTCTGGAGCGCGTCCTGGTGGTGGGCTCGAACCTGCGCCAGGATCATCCCCTGTTTGCTCAGCGCATCAGACAGGCGACCCGTAAGGGTTGTCAGGTCCATGCCATCCAGGCGACAGCCCAGGATTGGGCCATGCCGGTGGCGCAGACCTTGCTGTACGAACCCAGGGCGTGGCCGAAGGCGTTGGCCGAGGTGGCTGCGGCGGTCGCCGCCGAGCGCGGTGTGCCGGCTCCGGTGCCTGCTCAGGTCAGTGAAGCGGCCAAGGTCATCGCACAGTCATTGCTGGCCGGAGAGCGCAAAGCTGTCTTGCTGGGAAATGGCGCCGCGCACCATGCCCGCGCTTCGAGCCTCTTGGCGCTTGCCAACTGGATTGGTGCTCAGACCGGTGCTACGGTTGGCTACCTCACGGAGGCAGCCAATACGGTGGGCGCGCAGCTCGCTGGCGCCGTGCCCGGTCCAGACGGCTTGAATGCTGGGCAAATGCTCGGCGGTGCGCTCAAAGCCGTGTTGTTGCTCAATACCGAACCAGAGTTTGACTCGGCAACGGGCGCGCCCGCCTGCGCCAACCTTGCGAAAGCCGAGATGGTGGTGACGCTCAGTCCCTTCAAGGCAAATATGGCTTTCAGCGATGTGCTGCTGCCCGTGGCGCCGTTCACCGAAACGCCGGGGACCTTCGTCAACGCCGAGGGTCGTGTGCAAAGTTTCCACGCGGTCGTCAGGCCGCTGGGCGAAACCCGGCCAGCGTGGAAGGTCCTGCGGGTACTCGCGAATCTTCTGGGTGTGCCAGGATTCGATTTTGAGTCGTCGCAGGACGTACTGAGCCGGATTTGCGGATTGCCTCCCGACGGCCAGAGTCGCCTGTCGCCGGAAATTCTGGATAATGCAACGCAGGCAACGTTTGAACTCACCGCCGCGGCTGGGGAGCCGGTGGTGGCGAGTATCTATGGCCTTGACGGCACGCTGCGCCGCGCCCCAAGTCTGCAACTGACGGCCGATGCCAGACGCCAAGGACAGGCGCAGGGGGTAGCGGCATGATTGACCTCATTTTCAATCTGGGGCAGGGCTTGATTGACGCACCGTGGTGGGTCGGGTTCGCTTGGCCGGTGGTTTGGGCTTTGATCAAGATCACTGCGGTACTGATGGTCGTGATGGGTGCCGTGACGTACACGACCCTGTACGAACGCAGGTTGTTGGGTTGGGTACAGGTTCGCATGGGCCCCAACCGCGTTGGGCCCTGGGGGCTTCTGCAACCCATCGCCGACGCCATGAAGTTGATGACCAAGGAAGTCCTGCGTCCGGCGGCGGCGGAGAAGCTGCTGTTCTATCTCGGCCCGGTGATGACGGTGATGCCCGCCATGGCGGCTTGGGCGGTCATTCCGTTCGGTCCTGACGTCGCATTGGCGAACATCAACGCCGGGTTGCTGTTCCTGATGGCGATCACGTCGATGGAAGTTTATGGCGTGATTATCTCGGGCTGGTCCTCGAATTCGAAGTACCCCTTCCTGGGCGCCTTGCGTGCGTCTTCGCAGATGGTCAGTTACGAAATCGCGATGGGCTTTTGTCTGGTGGTCGTGCTGATGGTCTCGGCGAGTCTGAATCTGACTGACATTGTGTCTGGCCAGGGCAAGGGCTACTTCGCCCAGATCGGTTTGAATTTCCTTTCGTGGAACTGGTTGTCGTTGCTGCCGATTTTCATTGTTTATTTTGTCTCCGGGTTGGCCGAAACCAACCGCTTGCCATTCGACGTTGTCGAGGGCGAGTCAGAAATCGTCGCAGGGCACATGGTTGAATATTCGGGCATGTCCTGGGCGATGTTCCAAATGGCTGAGTACGCCAATATCTGGCTGGTCTCGGTGCTGACGACGATCATGTTCCTTGGCGGCTGGCTGTCACCGCTCGACAGTGCCTTGTTGAACTGGATTCCGGGCTGGATATGGCTGGGGCTGAAGTCATTTATTGTCGTAACGATGTTTGTCTGGGTTCGCGTGACGTTCCCGCGTTTTCGTTATGACCAGATCATGCGCCTGGGGTGGAAGATCTTTATCCCGGTCACCTTGATTTGGCTGGTGGTGGTCGGGGGATGGATGCAGACCCCTTGGAACATTTGGAAGTGATTCGAGTTGTTTATGTCTACGCCAACCTCAAGCCCTGTTGAAATGTCGAGCGGGAGTTCATTTTCCTTGAAGGACTTTCTGTCCAGTTTCATGCTGGGCGAATTGTTCAAGGGCCTGGCACTGACTGGCAGGTACGCGTTTCGCAGCAAGATCACCATCGAGTACCCGGAAGAAAAGACACCACTGTCGCCGAGGTTTCGCGGCTTGCACGCCCTGCGCCGCTACGAAAATGGGGAAGAGCGCTGCATCGCCTGCAAGTTGTGCGAGGCCGTGTGTCCTGCGATGGCGATCACAATCGAGTCCGAGCCTCGCGCGGACGGTTCGCGGCGCACGACACGTTACGACATCGACTTCAACAAGTGCATCTATTGCGGCTTCTGCGAAGAGAGTTGCCCCGTCGACTCGATTGTCGAGACCTCCATTTTGGAATACCACGGCGAGGCACCAGGGGACCTGTACTTTACCAAGGACATGCTGCTGGCAGTCGGTGATCGCTATGAGGGTCAAATCGCCGCGGCGCGTGCGGCCGACGCCAAGTACCGATAAGACCGGATGCTGCCACGCCAACCTCAAGACCACTAATAAGTAACGACCCATGGATGTCAAGACCGGGCTCTTTTATTTTTTCTCGATCGTGCTGTTGTTTGCGGCCTTTCGGGTGATCACGGCGCGCAACCCCGTGTATGCCGTGCTGTATCTCGTGCTGGCGTTTTTTCAAGCGGCGGCGATCTGGATCTTGCTGAAAGCTGAATTCCTGGCGATTGCGCTGGTGCTGGTCTACGTCGGTGCGGTGATGGTGCTGTTCCTGTTCGTGGTGATGATGCTTGACATTGACACTAGCCGTGTCCGTGAGGGTTTCTGGAAGCACTTCCCGCTGGCTGCGGTGGTGGCGGTGTTCATCGCCCTTGAGATGGCGGCGGTTCTGATGGGTGGCTTTCGGGTTAGCGAAGAGCCGCACGCTGCACCGGTGTTGGGCCAGGTAGCGAGCGACGTGTCGAACACTCGGGAACTTGGAAAACTGCTGTACACGCAATACCTGTATCCGCTCGAGATCGCTGCGGCGATCTTGCTGGTGGCGATGATCGCCGCCATTGCCCTGACCTTGCGCAAACGCAAGGACAGCAAGCACCTGGCGCCGTCGGAGCAGGTGCGGGTGAAGTCCCGGGACCGCATGACGGTCATCAAGATGGCGGCGACCCGGAGCGCGCCGGGCACCACACCCGCGGCGCCCGAAGCAGTGGAGGATAAAGCATGACCCTGACGCTTGGACATTTTTTATCGCTTGGCGCCATGCTGTTTGCGCTGTCGGTGATTGGTATCTTTCTCAACCGCAAGAATTTGATTGTTCTCTTGATGGCGATCGAGTTGATGCTGCTGGCCGTGAATATGAATTTTGTGGCATTTTCCTATTACCTCGGTGATATGCACGGGCAGATCTTCGTGTTCTTCATTCTTACCGTTGCGGCCGCTGAGTCGGCGATTGGTCTGGCCATTTTGGTGCTGCTGTTCCGCAACAGGTCGAGCATCAACGTCGACGAACTCAATACGCTCAGGGGCTAAGCAAAATGAGTCAAACCCTGTCTGCTTCGACCCTGCTTGCCATTCCGATGGCGCCCATGGTGGGGGCGATTCTCGCTGGTGTCTTTGGCACCAAATTCGGTGGCAACTGGATCGGGCGGCGGCTGTCGCATTCGCTGACGATCTTTGGCGTGCTGTTGGCCTTCATTCTGTCTGCTGTGACGCTCAAGAGTGTGGCGCTGGACGGGGCGCGGTTCAATGAGACTCTCTACACCTGGATGGTCGTGGGTGGCCTCAAGATGGAAATCGGCTTCCTGATTGACGGGCTGAGCGCAATGATGATGTGTGTGGTGACTTTCGTGTCCCTGATGGTGCATATCTACACGGTCGGTTACATGGAAGAGGACGACGGCTATAACCGCTTTTTTGCCTACATTTCGCTGTTCACGTTCTCGATGTTGATGCTGGTGATGAGCAACAACATGCTGCAACTGTTTTTCGGCTGGGAAGCTGTCGGGCTGGTGTCGTATCTGCTGATTGGCTTCTGGTTTAACAAACCCACCGCCATCTTCGCCAACATGAAGGCTTTCCTGGTGAATCGAGTTGGCGATTTTGGTTTCATTCTGGGCATTGGATTGATCGCAGCTTTTGCGGGGACGCTCAATTACGGCGAGGTCTTTGCCAAGGCGGCTGAGTTGGCTGAACTGAGCTTTCCGGGCACCGACTGGATGCTCGTGACGGTGATTTGCATTTGTCTTTTCGTCGGCGCCATGGGCAAGTCGGCGCAGTTCCCGCTGCATGTATGGTTGCCGGACTCAATGGAGGGTCCGACTCCGATTTCGGCTCTTATCCACGCCGCCACCATGGTGACCGCGGGCATTTTCATGGTGACCCGTATGTCACCACTGTTTGAGCTCAGCGAGACGGCCCTGAACACAGTTCTGGTGATCGGCGCGATCACGGCGCTGTTCATGGGCTTCCTGGGCATCATCCAGAATGACATTAAGCGCGTGGTGGCCTACTCGACGCTCTCACAACTGGGCTATATGACCGTCGCGCTGGGGGCGTCGGCGTACTCGGTCGCCGTGTTTCACCTGATGACGCACGCCTTTTTCAAGGCCTTGCTGTTCCTTGCGGCCGGGTCCGTCATCATGGGCGTGCATCACAACCAGGATATCCGCTGGATGGGCGGTTTGCGCAAATACATGCCAGTGACCTGGATCACCTCCTTGTTAGGTTCCCTCGCCCTTATAGGCACGCCACTGTTTGCCGGCTTCTATTCCAAGGACAGCATTATTGAGGCGGTCCACGAGAGTCATCTTCCTGGTGCGGGGTTTGCGTCGTTTGCCGTGCTGGCCGGGGTTTTCATCACCGCGTTCTATTCGTTCCGGCTTTATTTCCTGGTGTTCCACGGCAAGGAGCGGTTTGACCAGAATCCAGATGCGCACCACGGTCATGGACACCATGATGAGCACCATGAACCACATGAGTCGCCCTGGGTCGTCACCGCACCTTTGGTTCTGCTGGCCATTCCGTCGGTGGTGATAGGTTTCATGACCATTGAGCCGATGCTTTTTGGCGAGTTCTTCAAGGGCTCCATTGTCATCAACGCCGAACACCATCCTGCACTCGAGGAGATGGCCAAGGCATTTCATGGCCCGTTGCAAATGGCTTGGCACGCCTTCACGACCTTGCCGTTTTGGCTGGCGTTGGCCGGCGTGGCGAGCGCCTACTACATGTACATGATCAACCCGGCCTTGCCGGCAGCGATCCAGCGCCGAATCCGGCCGATTTACACCCTCCTGGAAAACAAGTATTACCTCGACTGGTTCAACGAGAACGTGCTGGCCCGTGGCGCGCGCGCGATGGGAACCGGACTGTGGAAAGGGGGCGACGAATACCTTATCGATGGGACGCTCGTCAACGGTTCCTGGAAGGTGGTGGGCTGGGTATCCGGCGCGGTGCGCCGAGCGCAGTCAGGCTATCTGTATCACTATGCACTGGCCATGATCTTGGGTGTCTTTGTGCTGATGACATATTTTGTCTGGCTCAAATAGGAGAATAAGAAAAATGGGATTGCTGAGCCTGGCTATTTGGACACCCATTGCGTTTGGTGTGGTGCTGCTGGCACTGGGGCGCGACGAGCAGGCACGTACCGTGCGCTGGGTGGCTCTGATTGGGGCTGTTGCCAGTTTTCTGGTCACGTTGCCGCTCTACGACGGATTCGAGCTTGGAACCGCTGCCATGCAGTTTGTCGAGAAGCAGCCGTGGATCGAACGCTTCAACGTCAACTATCACCTTGGCGTGGACGGCATCTCCCTTTGGTTTATTCTGTTGACCGCCTTCATCAACGTGGTGATCGTCATCGCTGGCTGGGAGGTGATCACGCGTCGGGTCAACCAGTACATGGGCGCCTTCCTGATCCTCAGCGGCTTGATGATCGGTGTATTTTCCGCCATCGACGGCATGCTGTTTTACGTGTTCTTCGAGGCAACCTTGATACCCATGTACCTGATCATCGGCATCTGGGGCGGTCCCAACAAGATATACGCTGCATTCAAGTTCTTCCTTTATACGCTGCTGGGCTCTTTGTTGATGCTCGTTGCATTGATCTTTCTCTACACCTCGTCGGGCGGCAGTTTTGACCTGGCGCTTTGGCATCGGTTGCCGCTCGGGCAAACGGCGCAGACCTTGCTGTTTTTTGCCTTCTTTGCGGCGTTTGCGGTCAAGGTGCCGATGTGGCCGGTGCACACCTGGTTGCCTGACGTCCACGTGGAAGCACCCACCGGCGGTTCGGCCGTCCTGGCGGCGATCATGCTCAAGCTCGGCGCCTATGGCTTCCTGCGATTTTCCATGCCCATCGCGCCCGACGCGGCCCGGGAGTGGGCCTGGTTGATGATCACCTTGTCGCTGATTGCGGTGGTTTATGTCGGTCTGGTGGCGATGGTCCAGAAGGACATGAAGAAACTGGTTGCCTATTCCTCGGTGGCCCACATGGGGTTTGTCACGCTCGGCTTCTTCATCTTCAATGCTCTGGGGGTCTCGGGCGGATTGGTCCAGATGATTGCACACGGTTTTGTTTCCGCGGCCATGTTCCTTTCGATAGGTGTCCTGTACGACCGGGTGCACTCGCGCGAAATTGCCAGTTACGGGGGCGTTGTCAATACGATGCCCAAGTTCGCTGCCTTTGCGCTGCTGTTCTCGATGGCCAATTGCGGGCTGCCCGGGACCGCCGGCTTTGTCGGCGAATGGATGGTGATTCTCGGCGCTGTCAAGGCCAATTTCTGGCTGGGCTTGGCTGCTGCGAGCGCGCTGATTTTTGGCGCGGCGTACACGCTGTGGATGTTCAAGCGCGTTTATTTAGGCCCGGTGGCCAATGCCCACGTGAAAGCGCTGGTGGACATCAACGCGCGAGAGTTCCTGATGTTGAGCTTGTTGGCGGCAGCGGTTTTGTTCATGGGAATTTATCCGAAGCCTCTGACTGACGTCATGGACACCTCGGTGGCCGAATTACTCAAACACGTGGCAGTGTCCAAGCTGAATTGATCTGTCTGTATGAGCCCAATGAATTGTGAGATGGAACATGATCGATAATCTCAGCTGGATCTCGGTTTACCCCGAAATCATTCTTCTCGGTATGGCCTGCGTGATCGCACTGACGGATCTCGCGGTCAAAAGCCCCCGGCGTACCGCGACCTTTCTGATGAGTTTGCTCACACTGGGCGTGGTTGCCGTGTTGCAGGCCGGGTACGCCGTGGGTGGGGCAACCTTGTACGGGTTTGGCAACATGGTGGTAAGCGATCCGATGGGCAACTGGCTCAAGTGCTTTGCCACACTTGCGGTGATGGTGACACTGGTCTATGCCCGGCCCTATGCAGCGGACCGCGGCATGTTGCGTGGCGGTGAATTGTTCAGTTTGGGTTTGTTTGCCTTGCTGGGCATGTTCGTCATGATTTCGGGCAACAATTTGCTCGTCATCTATATGGGCCTGGAACTGTTGACCCTGTCGAGCTACGCCTTGGTGGCTTTGCGCCGCGACAATGCAACAGCCACCGAGGCTGCGATGAAGTACTTCGTGCTCGGTGCCCTGGCGTCGGGCTTCCTGTTGTATGGCATGTCCATGATGTATGGCGCCACCGGCTCCCTCGATGTCAACGCGATTTTCCGGGCGATCAATTCGGGACTGGTGAAGCATCAAGTGCTGGTGTTCGGTCTGGTTTTTGTCGTGGCCGGGTTGGCCTTCAAACTCGGTGTCGTGCCATTTCACATGTGGATACCCGATGTCTACCAGGGCGCGCCGACTGCGGTCACCTTGCTCATTGGTGGCGCCCCCAAGTTGGCCGCCTTCGCGATTGTCATCCGACTGCTGGTCGAAGGCATGCTGCCGCTGGCGATTGATTGGCAGCAGATGTTGATGGTGCTATCGGTGGGCTCCCTGGCGATCGGCAATCTGGCTGCGATTGCCCAAACCAATCTCAAGCGCATGCTCGCCTTCTCGACGATCTCGCAAATGGGTTTCGTACTGCTGGGCCTGATGTCGGGCGTCATCAACCGGAATTTCTATTCGGCGGCGAATGCCTACAGTTCCTCGATGTTCTATGTCGTGACCTATGTCCTGACCACGCTGGCGAGTTTTGGTGTCATCATGCTCCTGGCGCGCGAGGGCTTTGAAAGCGAAGAGATATCGGACTTCGCGGGTCTGAATCAACGCAGCCCGCTTTACGCTGCGGTCATGGCAGTCTGTCTTTTTTCCCTGGCAGGCATACCGCCTATGGTTGGTTTTTATGCCAAGCTTTCGGTCCTGCAGGCGCTGATTGCGTCGGGGCAGGCGTTTCACCTCGGCCTGGCTGTGTTCGCGGTGCTCATGTCTCTGATTGGCGCCTTTTACTATCTGCGGGTTGTCAAGGTCATGTACTTTGACGATCCGGTTGGCGCAAGCCCGTTGGTGGCTTCGCTTGACGTCCGCGCGGTTTTGTCGGTCAATGGAGCCCTGGTCCTGGTTCTT